>CAIYSH010000133.1 GCA_903928755.1 uncultured Alphaproteobacteria bacterium
ACTTTCCCTCATTACCTACGCGCCCCTGTTGGGCGTGGCGGCGATCCTGGCCCTGCGGTTCTTCGGAAAGTCCGAAGATGCGAAGTTGGTCGACACCGCCAAATGGATGGCGCTGGTCACGACGCTGACGACCCTGGCCCTCACAGTCGTGCTGACGGCAAGGTTTGACCGTGCGAATCCCGGCTTCCAGTTCATGGAAAGCGTGCCCTGGTTTGCCGGTCTGCATTACGCCATGGCTGTAGACGGCATTTCGGTGCTCTTCGTCCTGCTGACGGCCTTCCTGATGCCGATCTGTATCCTGGCCTCATGGAAGTCGATCGAGACCCGTGTTCTGGAATACCTGATCGCCTTCCTGATCCTGGAGACCCTGGTCATCGGCGTGTTCTGCGCCATGGATCTGGTGCTTTTCTATACCTTCTTCGAATTCGGCCTGGTGCCCATGTTCCTGATTATCGGGATCTGGGGTGGCAAGCGCCGGGTCTATGCCGCCTTCAAATTCTTCCTCTATACCCTGCTGGGCTCTGTCCTCATGCTGGCCGCCATCCTGGCCATGATCAGCATTGCCCATACCAGCTCCATCCCCGAACTGATGGCCTACAAGTTCGCCCCGGGGCTCCAGAACTGGCTCTGGCTGGCCTTCTTCGCCTCGTTTGCGGTGAAAATGCCCATGTGGCCGGTGCACACCTGGCTGCCCGACGCGCACGTGGAAGCACCGACGGCGGGCTCGGTCATTCTGGCGGGCATCCTCCTGAAGATGGGCGGTTATGGCTTCCTTCGCTTCTCCCTGCCCATGTTCCCTGAGGCCTCGGCGGCCTTTACGCCCCTGGTTTTTGGCCTGAGCGTCATCGCCATTGTCTATACTTCGCTGGTGGCCTTCCGGCAGACCGACATCAAGAAGCTGATTGCCTATTCCTCGGTGGCGCACATGGGCTTCGTGACCATGGGGATCTTCTCGGGCAATGCCATCGGCGTGCAGGGAGCGATCTTCCAGATGCTGAGCCACGGGGTGATTTCCGGGGCGCTCTTCCTGTGCGTCGGTGTGGTCTATGACCGGATGCACACCCGGGAAATCTCATTCTATGGCGGGCTCGTGAACCGCATGCCGTGGTATGCTGCGGTCTTCATGCTGTTCACCATGGGAAATGTCGGCCTTCCCGGCACATCAGGCTTTGTCGGCGAGATCATGACCATGACAGGGGCCTATCATGCCTCGACCTGGACGGCCCTTGTCGCCGCATCGGGGGTGATCTTCTCGGCGGTTTATGCCCTCAGCCTCTATCGGCGGACGGTCTTCGGCGAGATGACCAATCCCGCCCTGGCCGCCATTACCGATCTGGACATGCGGGAAATCATCATCTTCACGCCGCTGATCCTGTCGACCCTCTATCTCGGCGTCCAGCCGGGCGTCGTCTTCCACATCACCCAGGCTTCGGTCGACCATCTGGTTTCGGCCTATCATGCGTTTTCCGGCGCTTAGGGGGGGACCTATGCTGATCAATCTTGCCCTGGCTTATCCTGAGCTTCTGCTGGCGGCTTCGGCCCTGTGTCTGCTGGTGTTCGGGGCCTTCAATCCCAAGGCGACCGGGGCTGTCGGCCTGCTGGCCGTCCTGACCCTGATCGGCGCTGCGGCGATTTCCGCCTTCGGTGCCCATGGGGGCAGCGCATTTTCCGGAAGCCTCAAGGGGGATGCTGCGGCCGCCTATGCCAGCGTCGCCATCTATCTGGCCAGCGCTGCGGCCATACCGCTTGGCGGAAACTGGTTCGCCCGCAAGGGCGTTGCGACCTTCGAGTTTCCCGTCCTGATTTTACTGGCAGCCCTTGGCATGGGCATGATGGTCAGTGCCGGCGACCTGATCGCCCTCTATATCGGCATTGAGCTTCAGTCCCTGGCCCTCTATGTGCTCGCTGCGATGTATCGCGATGACCTGAAGGCTTCGGAAGCCGGCCTGAAGTATTTCGTTCTCGGGGCCCTGTCGTCGGGCATGCTGCTCTATGGCTCTTCCCTGATCTATGGATTCGCCGGGTCGACCCGGTTTGAAGATATTGCCGCTGCCGTCCACCAGGGTGCCCACACCGGCGTGCTGTTCGGTCTGATCTTCCTGATCTGCGGTCTGGCCTTCAAGGTCTCGGCCGCGCCCTTCCACATGTGGACCCCGGATGTCTATGAAGGCGCGCCAACGCCAGTTGTCGGCTTCTTCGCCGGTGCACCAAAGCTGGCGGCCATGGTGCTGTTTGCGAGGGTTCTCTACGAGTGCTTCCCCGGTGCCATTGCCCAGTGGCGTCAGGTGCTGATCATCCTGGCCCTGGCTTCGATTACCGTCGGGGCCTTCGCGGGTCTGAACCAGAACAACCTCAAGCGCCTGTGGGCCTATTCCTCCATTGCCAATGTCGGTTATGCCATTCTCGGCCTGGCTGCTGGCAATGCTGAGGGCGTCCAGGCCATGCTGGTCTTCATGGTGCTCTACATTGTCGACGTGACAGGTTTCTTTGCCTGTCTCACGGCCCTGTCGCGGCAGGGCAAGGCCATGGAAACCATCGAGGACATGGCCGGCCTGTTTAAGGAACAGCCCGGGATTGCTCTGGCCATGACGGCTTTCTCGCTTTCAGCCCTTGGTCTTCCCCCCTTCTCGGGTTTCTTCGCCAAGTTCTATGTTTTCAAGGCAGCGATTGCCCTGGGGGATCCCATGCTCATGTGGGCGGCGATTGCCGGCCTGGTCGGGAGCGTCGTGGCCGCGTTCTATTACCTGCGCCTGATCCGGGCCATGTGGTTCCAACCCTCAGCCGGGTCTACGGACACGCCGCCTGTGGATGCGAAAGTCCTGGCGCTTGGGGCGGCGCTGTTCACGGCACCGGTTGTCTGGGTTGCGCTCAACCTGATTGATACCCAGGCCCGTCTGGCCGCTGCGGCGTTCGGCCTCAACTAGGTGGCCGCGACGCGGATCGAGGCGCACACCGAGCTGGACTCCACAAATTCCGAGGCTCGGCGACGGGCCGAGGCCGGAGAGGTCGGGCCCCTCTGGATTACGGCGCTTACCCAGACCGCGGGCCGGGGGCGGCGGGGGCGTAACTGGGAAACCGTGTCGGGAAATCTGGCGGCAACCCTGCTTTTCACGACACAATTGCCCCCAGGCGAGGCCGCCCAGGTGTCCTTCGTTGCGGCCCTGGCTGCGGCAGACCTTGCGGATCACTATCTGGGGACCGCCGCCAGCGCCGTAAAATGGCCGAATGATCTGATGATTGCCGGGCGCAAGGCGGCCGGGATCCTGGTGGAGTCCGGGACCCGGGGCGATGGTTCCCTATGGCTGGCTGTTGGGATGGGCATCAATCTTGCCCACGCACCGGCCGCCGTCGAACGGCCTGCCATCGCCTTTGCCGAGGTCCTGAACGGGCCGCCCCCCCAGCCGCTGCAGGCGCTTGAAATCCTTTCGGAAAAATTTGAAATCTGGCGTGACCTCTGGTCCGGGTCCGGCTTTGCGCCGATTGCAAAAGCCTGGTCCGACCGGGCCTTCGGACTTGGTCAACCCTGTGAGGCGCGTCTTCCCAACCAGACCCACCGGGGTGTGGCAGAGGGGCTTGATGTTGACGGTGCCCTGCGTCTGCGCTTGGCCGATGGCGCGGTTCTGCGCATAACGGCCGGCGATGTATTCTTTGGGGGGGGCTGAATGCTTCTCGCGATCGAGCAAGGCAATACCAATACCCTGTTCGCCATCCACGATGGCGAGGCATGGACCTCCCAGTGGCGGGCTGCGACGGAGTCAAGCCGCACGGCCGATGAGTATGCCGTCTGGCTGTTCCAGCTTCTGGCCATGGCTGGCTTGAATTTCTCAATGCTGGACGCCTGCATCATATCGAGTGTGGTGCCGCAGTCGATTTTCAATCTGCGCAATCTTGCCCGCCGCTATCTGCATGTGGAGCCCGTGGTGATCGGCGAGAATGCCGACCTGGGCATTCCCGTGCGGATCGACAAGCCATCCGAGGCGGGGGCTGACCGGCTGGTCAACGCCATTGGTGCCCATGCGGTCTATTCCGGCCCCCTCATTGTCATCGACAGTGGAACGGCCACGACCTTTGATGTCATTGCTGCAGATGGCGGGTTCGAAGGCGGGGTTATTGCGCCGGGCATCAACCTTTCCATGGAAGCCCTGCACGCTGCAGCCGCAAAGCTGCCGCGGGTGGCGATCCAGAAACCAGCCCGGGTCATCGGCAAGGATACGGTCGGTGCCATGCAGGCTGGGGTCTTCTGGGGCTATATCGCCCTGATCGAGGGGCTGATCGCCCGGATCAAGGCAGAATACCCTGAACCCATGACCGTGGTCGCCACAGGCGGGGTCGCCTCCCTGTTCCACGGTGCCACCGACACCATTGATCACTTCGATCCCGACCTCACCATTCGCGGCCTGCTGGAAATCCACAGGCGCAACTCCCCCAAGGCATAAATGGCCAAACTCAAAGCTGACGACGAACTCGTATTCCTGCCCCTGGGCGGATCCAACGAGATCGGCATGAATTTCAATCTCTATGGCTTCGGGCCGCCCCATGACCGCAAGTGGATCGTCGTCGACCTCGGCGTCACCTTTGGCGACCAGACGACCCCAGGTGTTGAACTTATCCTGCCTGATCCTGAATTCATTGAGGAGCACGCCAAAAACATCCTCGGGATCGTCCTGACCCATGCGCATGAGGATCACATCGGCGCGGTGGCCTGGCTCTGGCCGCGCCTGCGTGCCCCGCTCTATGCCACCCCTTTTACCGCCTTCCTGCTTCGGGAAAAGCTTCGGGAAAAGGGCCTGGCCGACGAAGCCCCGATTACTGTGGTGCCCCTTGATGGGCATATCTCCCTCGGCCCGTTCGAGCTGGACCTGATCACCCTGACCCATTCCATCCCCGAACCCAATGGGCTGGCCATTCGCACGCCCCTGGGTACGGTCCTGCACACGGGCGACTGGAAGATTGACCCCAATCCCTTGCTGGGGGCTGTCACTGATGATGCTGCCCTGCGCAGGCTGGGGGATGAAGGCGTCCTGGCCATGGTCTGTGACTCCACCAATGTCTTTGTAGACGGTCATGCCGGATCCGAAGCCGATGTCCGGGTGGCCATGACCGACCTGATCGCCGGTCTGAAGGGCAAGGTTGCTGTGGCCTGCTTTGCGTCCAATGTGGCCCGTATGGATTCCGTGATCCGCGCCGCTGAAGCTGCTGGCCGTCGGGTCGCCCTGGTCGGCCGTTCCATGCATCGCATGGCCGCCGCCGCCAAATCGGTTGGCCTTATGAGCGACATCAAGGAGTTCCTGACGGAGCCTCAGGCGGCGGGCTTTCCCAAGGACAAGGTGCTCTACCTCTGCACCGGCAGTCAGGGCGAGCCTCGCGCCGCCCTGTTCCGCATTGCCGATGGCACCCATCAGAGTGTCCGTCTGGGGGCAGGGGACAGTGTCGTCTTTTCGTCCCGGGTCATTCCCGGCAATGAAGTGCCGATCCGCAACCTGCAGAACCGCCTCGCCGACCAGGGGGTGCGCCTCTACACCGAGCGGGACCATCCGGGCATTCACGTTTCTGGCCACCCCTGCCGCGATGAGTTGGCCCAGATGTATGCCTGGGCCCGGCCGACCATTGCCGTGCCGACCCATGGCGAGCGTCGCCACCTGCTTGAGCATGCTGCTTTCGCCGAGGATCTTCAGGTTCCTCAGACCGTCACGCCGCGCAATGGCGACATGGTCCGCCTGGCTCCTGGCCGGGCGGGCATTATTGATGAAGTGCCTGCGGGCCGCATCTATGTGGACGGTGGCGTTCTGACCCCGGAGAACGGCGACGCCCTGCGCGAGCGCCGCCATGCCGCCTTCAACGGCATGCTGACCGTGGCCGTCGTGCTGGATGGCCGCGGCAAGATCGCCTCTGGCCCGCAGGTTCGAGCAGTGGGATTGCCTGCTGATGCCGACTATCCCATGGATGAGGTTCTCGATGACCTGGCAGACGAGGCCGAAAAGGCCCTGTCGCGCCTGTCTGGTGATGACCGTGAAGTAGACGATATCGTCGAAGCAGCCCTGTCACGCACCATCAAGAAGGCTGGACACAGGATCTGGGGACGCAGGCCGGTGGTCGAAACGACGGTATTGCGGATATGACCCCTGGCGAGATCCCTCGTCCATTCGCGCGCATCGTGCCCGTGCTGAAGATGTGGTCCCTGCTGCTGGCCGGAATGGCGCTGTCCGGCTGTGTTGCAGCTGCAGCGACAGGCGTGGTCGTGGGGGTTACAGGTGCCGTGGTCGGGACCGGGGCAAAGGCTGTGGTTGCCACCGGCAAGGCCATAATTCCTGGCGAGAGCAAGGCTGACCGGGAGAAGCGGGAATACCGTGAGTGGCAGGCTGCCAGGAAGAAGGCGAAGAAGTAGTTCCTGAGCCAATCCCAAGATCGCGAAGCTAGTGCCCGCCCATCGGCCCACCTGTCATGGGCCTGGGTTTTGGTGCCAGCCAGACCACCGCCACGGCGATCATGAACACCACGCCCGCATACATGAACATCGTATTGGTTGAGATCATGATGGCCTGGACCTGGACCATGCGGTCCAGTTGGGCCAGGGCCTGCTCGTGACTGAATCCCCGGGACATCATGCCGTCGAGGGTCGCCTGCGGATTGGTCATGGCACCTGCCAGAAGCTCATGCTTGCGGCTGGCCGTGCTGTCCCAGGCCGTCGTCATGATCGAGGTCGCGAAGGCGGCCCCCATGGTGCGCAGGAAATTGGAGAGCCCTGAGGCCGAGGCGGTCTCCTCCGGGTTGACCGAAGACATGGCCAGATTGGTGGTCGATATGAAGAAGAAGGGCATGCCAAAGCCCATGATGAACTGTGGCAGGGCGATGTTCCAGAAGGTCGCATCGGTGGTAAATCCCGTCCGCCAGAAGGCCATCAGGCCCATCCAGAACACGCCGAACGAGGTCAGCAGACGACCATCCACCTTGCCGACAAACCGGGCGACAACCGGCGACATGCAGACAGCCAGTATACCGTTCAGACACCCGGCATATCCCGCCCAGGTGGCGGTATAGCCCATGGTCGTCTGCAACCAGAGGGGGACAAGCACCACGCAGGCAAAGAAGGCTCCGAAAGACAGGCTCATCGTCGTCACCGCGGCCGAGAAGCCCCGGTGCCGGAAGACCCTTAGGTTGACGATGGGATTTAGGGCGGTCAGCTCCCAGATCAGGAAGGATATGAACCCGACGACCGCCACCAGGCCCAGCATGATGATGGTCGGCGACGAGAACCAGTCGAGCTCCTTGCCCTTGTCCAGCATGATCTGCATGGCCCCCACCCAGGTGACCAGCAGGGCCAGGCCCATATAGTCCACGGGCACCTTGCGGGTGGCGGTGTCGTGGGCGATCAGCATCCGGTAGGCGAAGATGCCGACAAAGGCTGCGACCGGGATGTTGATCAGGAAGATCCAGCTCCAGTGCAGATTGTCGGAAATCTGCCCTCCAAGAATGGGTCCGGCTATGGGGGCCACAACTGTGGTCATACTCCACAGTCCCATGGCAGCACCCGCCCGTTCCCGGGGGAAGATGTGGAGCATGAGCGTCTGTGACATGGGCATGATCGGGCCACCGCAGAGCCCCTGCGCGACCCGGAAGGCGACCAGAAGGGCAAAGCTCGGTGCTACCCCGCAGAGGAGGGAAAACAACCCGAACCCGGCCATGCCGAAGGCGAAAACCCGGACGGCCCCAAATCTCTGGGCCAGCCAGCCGGTGAGGGGAACGGTAATGGCTTCAGCCACGCTGTAGGATGTGATCACCCATGTACCCTGGGCGGGAGAGACCGCCAGGGCACCGGCAATGTGCGGCACGGAAACATTGGCGATGGTCGTGTCCAGCACCACCATGAAGTTGGCGAGGCCCAGCAGCAAGGCTGCCGCCAGGAGGCGACTTCCGGTCAGGGGATTGGTCTGGGCCGTCTGGTAAGTCACGATCAGCCTAGGGCTTCGAGGTGTTGATGATGGCCTTCATGGACAGGCCAACGCGCAGGGGGTGGGCGGCCAGTTCCCTAGGGTCGAGGGCAATGCGCACAGGCACCCGCTGGACCACCTTGATCCAGTTGCCCGTGGCGTTCTGGGCCGGGATCACCGAGAAGGCCGAGCCGGTCCCCCCGGAAAGACCAATGACCTTGCCGGTATATTTCACCTTGTCGCCATAGAGGTCTGAGATCAGTTCCACGGACTGGCCGATGGCGACATTACGCAGCTGGACTTCCTTGAAATTGGCCTCGACATAGGCGCTCTGGACGGGGACGATCACCATGAGTGTCGCTCCCGGAGCGACCTTCTGGCCAACCTCGATGCTGTTTCGCGTCACGACTCCATCGACAGGTGCGCGGACAATCGTTCTGGACAGATCAAGCTCGGCCTGGGCCAGACGCGCCCGCGCTCCCACAACCTCGGGGTTTGTGGCAACCTCGCTGCCGGCTGTCAGGGTGCTGGCGGCATCCTGCTGGGCCCTGGCGGCGATGGCTGATGCCCTGACCTGGGCAAGGGAGGCGCGCGCTGCGGCGAGCTGGGTTTCTGCCGAGGTCAGTTCATCGCCCGACACAGCACCTTCAGCTGACAGGGCCTTGCGGCGTCCGAATTCAATTTCGGCGCGGCGCAGTTCCGCCTGGGCCCGATCAATGTCAGAGGTCCTTGCATCGACCTGCGCAGACAGGGCCCGATCATTGGCGAAGTATTGCCTGACCCGGCGCTGGGCCTGGTCCAGATCGGCTCGGGAACGCGCTACGGTGAGCCTGAAATCCTGGGGGTCGATCAAGGCCAGGACGTCGCCGCGCCTGACCACCTGTGTTTCATGCACTGGAACGGAGACCAGGGCCCCGCTGACGAGGGCGGTGACCTGGGCTGTCGAGGCCTGGACATAGGCATTGTCGGTTTCGACGTGCCTGGATCCCACCAGCAGCCAATAGGCCAGCCAGATCAGCCCCAATGTCCCCACAACGCCGCCGAGTATACTGAACAGACGACGACGGCTGGACGGCGCGACCGGCTGGGCTTGGTCTTGGGACATGGTCAAGTCTTTCGCAGATGTGTTCAGATCAGCGGCGGAAGCCGCCACCAAGGGCACGGGTCAGGCTGGCGTCCAGGCCGAGGGCCCTTGCCTCCAGCTGGGCCACAGCGCGCCGCTGGGCGATGACGGCGTTTTCGGAGGACAGCAGGACCAGATAGCTGGAGAGGCCGCCTTCGTAGCGTAACCGGGCAATATTGTATGCGGCTTCACTTGAGATCAGGGCTTCGCGGGCTGCAGTGAGCCGGGTCGCAAGGGATCGCTCTCCAGCCGTTGCGTCGGCAATGTCCCTCAGGGCCATGACCAGGGTCTGGTTGTAGACCGCCACGGCGGCGTCATATTCTGCGCGTGCGCCGTGATAGCCAGCCTCCAGACGGCCACCTTCAAAGATCGGCAGGCTCAGCGCCAGGCCGACCTGGCCAATTTCGGATCCGGACCTGGTCAACA
>CAIYSH010000134.1 GCA_903928755.1 uncultured Alphaproteobacteria bacterium
AACTGGGGGTCTTTTCTGTGATGTGGTCCGAGCACTGCTCCTACAAATCCTCGAAAATACATCTGGGCAAGTTCCCGACCACAGGTCCCCGGGTCATTTGTGGTCCGGGCGAGAATGCCGGCGTGGTGGATATTGGCGATGGGCAGGCCTGCATCTTCAAGATGGAGAGCCACAATCATCCCTCCTACATCGAGCCCTATCAGGGCGCGGCAACAGGGGTCGGTGGCATCATGCGCGATGTCTTCACCATGGGCGCGCGGCCCATTGCCCTTCTGAACGCCCTGCGGTTCGGTGATCCCGACCACCCCAAGACCCGACGCCTGGTGGGCGGCGTGGTCAGCGGCATTGGCGGTTATGGCAACTGTGTCGGGGTTCCAACCGTAGCGGGGGAAACCAATTTCCATCGGGGCTATGATGGCAACATCCTCGTCAATGCCATGTGCGTCGGCCTGGCGGATGCCGACAAGATATTCTATTCGGCCGCCCCCTCACCCGGCCTCTCCGTCGTCTATTTCGGTTCAAAGACCGGGCGCGACGGCATTCATGGGGCGACCATGGCCTCGGCCGAGTTCGACGACTCGTCGGATGAAAAGCGGCCGACGGTCCAGGTCGGCGACCCCTTTGCCGAAAAACTGCTGATCGAGGCGACCCTCGAACTCATGGCCTCCGGAGCCGTCGCGGCCATCCAGGACATGGGGGCAGCCGGCCTGACGTCTTCATCAGTGGAAATGGCCGGCAAGGGCGGTGTCGGGGTCGAGTTGAACCTCGACATGGTCCCTCAGCGCGAAGAGGGCATGACGGCCTATGAAATGATGCTGTCAGAGAGCCAGGAGCGCATGCTGGCCGTGCTGAAGCCAGGACGCGAAGCGGACGGACACCGGATTTTCGAGAAATGGGGTCTCGATGCCGCGGTCATTGGCCAGACCACGGACACAGGACATCTGGTCCTCAAGCACAAGGGCGAGACAGTCTGCGACGTCCCCCTCGCCCCGCTCTTCGATGATGCGCCGCTCTACGACCGCCCCTGGGTGGAAACCAGGCCCCAGCCCCGCCTGGACCCGAAACAGGTCCCGGAGCCCGACGACTATGCCGTCGCAGTGATGAAGCTGATGAGCTGTCCGGACATGGCCTCCAAGCGCTGGCTCTGGGAGCAGTATGACCGTCATGTCATGGCCGACACCCTCGAGGACAGCGCCACGGGTGCCGACGCCGGAATCGTCCGCGTGCACGGGACGAACAAGGCACTGGCCGTAACTTCGGACTGCACGCCGCGCTATGTCCTGAACGACCCCTATGAGGGGGGCAAACAGGCCGTGGCCGAAGCCTGGCGAAATCTGACGGCAGTCGGGGCTGATCCCGTCGCGATCACCGATAATCTGAATTTCGGCAATCCCGAGCGTCCGGAAATCATGGGCCAGATCGTCAAGGCGATCGAGGGCATGGCCGAAGCCTGTCGCAGGCTCGACTTCCCGGTCGTGAGCGGCAATGTCAGCCTCTATAACGAGACCAATGGGGCCGCCATTCCGCCGACCCCGACGGTCGGGGGTGTCGGCCTGCTGACGGACTCAAGCCGGCGCGCGGATTTTTCGGGCATGAAGGGTGGCGACACCCTGATCCTGCTCGGCGAAACCCGGGGTGAGCTCGGGGCCTCCATCTACCTGCGCGAAATACTGGGTCGCGAGGACGGGGCACCCCCCCCGGTGGACCTGGCCATGGAACGCCGGATCGGGGATTTTGTCCGCAATCTCATACAATCCCGGCAAGTTACTGTCGTTCATGATCTTTCCGATGGTGGCCTCGTCGCGGCGGCCGCCGAAATGGCCCTGGCGTCCAATGTCGGCATCACCCTGGAACTCCCCTCAAAGCTCCCGGACCACGCCCTGCTGTTCGGTGAGGATCAGGGTCGTTACCTGATCGCGACTGCCAATCCCGCACCTGTGCTGAAGGCCGCCACGGCTGCGGGGGTCTTCGCTGAGGAAGTCGGCCATGCCGATGGCCCGGCTCTGGCGACAGCCGGAATTTTCAGCATAGCCCTGGTCGATCTCCGCGCCGCCCATGAAGGGTGGATGCCAGCCTATATGGGTTAGGCCGCAGTCGCTCGGACCAGCAGTTCCAGGGCGGCGGCGGCAAAGGCGTCCATATTGGCAACGCGGTCCGGAGAGGCCGTCTCGATCACAACGGCAAATTCCACGGGGCCGGAAATCGCCACGACCGTATGACCGGCAGCATCCCCATAACCGTTGCCGGTAGGACCTGCAGCGCCCGTCTCGGAAATACCCCAGGTGGTCCCGAATCTTTCCCGCACCGTCCGCGCCAGCAGCAGGGCATAGGGCTCACTGGCCGAACGCATCCCGGCGACCGCCTCCCGCGGCAGGTCCAGCAGGCTCATGCGCGCCTTGCCGGTATAGACCACCCCGCCTCCCAGATAGTAGGCCGAGGCCCCCGCCACGCTGAGCAGGGCCGCCGAGATCAGGCCGCCGGATGAGCTTTCCGCAACGGCGACCGTTTCCTTGCGGGTCTTGAGACGTTCTCCCAGGGTCTCACCCAGGGCCAGCAGTTCCGGATTCATGAGCTCTCCTCACCCGCAGGGGCATGATTTTCTTGGCTTGGCGCAAAAGTCTTGCGCATGATGGTCCTCAATTAGACCAATCACCATTTTCCGGGAGGAATTTTTCTGATGGATGCCCAATCCCAGTGGACCGGCCTCGACACCTCGCGCCTTGAGCGCATTACCGATCACATCAACAGGAACTATATCGAGCCGCAGAAAATCGCCGGCTGCCAGATTGCCGTCTCCCGCCACGGTCACTCGGCCTATACCCGCAGCTTCGGCAGCATGGACATCGAGCGTAACAAGCCGATGGCGGATGACACCATTTTCCGCATCTATTCCATGACCAAGCCGATCACCTCGGTCGCCCTGATGAGCCTTTATGAGAAAGGCTATTTCCAGCTGAATGATCCGGTCAGCCGCTATGTCCCCTCCTGGAAGAACCACAGGGTCTGGGTGTCTGGCGAAGGCGACGACATGGTCACCGAGAAGCCGAACCGCCCGGTCAGCTTCCGCGATGTCCTCTGCCATACGGCGGGCCTGACCTATGGAGGTGGCCTGCCGGGCGTCGGCATCCAGCACCCCATCGACCAGATCTACCGCGGCCTGAAGATCCGCAGCGCAGGCAGCCAGGACACCATGCTGGAATTCATGGACAAGCTGGGGCAGGTTCCCCTGCGTTATCACCCTGGCGAGCAGTGGATGTATTCCCTGGCCACAGATGTCTGTGGTGCCCTCGTGGAAATCATTTCCGGCAAGCCCTTCGCCCAATACCTTCAGGACGAGATTTTTGGGCCCCTGGGCATGGTCGATACATCTTTCTTTGTCGCACCGGACAAGGTCGGCCGTTTTGCTGCCAACTATCAGCGGGGTCCCAACAAAAGCCTCAAGCTGATCGATGATCCGGCGACCAGCAGCTTCATCTCAGACCCGGGCTTCAAGTCCGGCGGCGGCGGCCTGACCGGCACGACGGCCGACTACATGCGCTTCTGCGAAATGCTCCGCAGGGGTGGCGAGCTGGATGGTGTGCGGATTCTGGGGCCCCGCACCCTGGAAATGATGCACATGAACCACCTGAAGGACGGCAAGGACCTGACCCAGCTGGCCCTGGGCACCTTCTCGGAAACAGCCAATGAAGGCGTTGGCTTTGGCCTGGGCTTTGCCTCGACCATAGGGCTGGTGGAAACCGGATCCCTGGGGGTCGGCGACTATTACTGGGGGGGTGCCGCCTCGACCATATTCCTGGTCGATCCCAAGGAGGATCTGACCATGGTCTTCATGACCCAGCTCATGCCCTCCGGTACCTTCAACTTCCGCGGCCAGCTGAAGAGCCTGATCTATTCGGCCATCACCGATTAGGGGGGGGAGGCATTCCTCACCCAGATGGCCGTCAGGCCGAGCGCGCTGAGGTGGTCTTCATAGGCCCAGATTTCGCTGTCCTGCAGGGCTAACCGGACCTCGTCTGCGGACGGGGTCCAGCAGTCCCGGTCTGGCCGGATCCGAGGGTTGGGACGGCTGCAGAATGCCGGCCAGATCCGTGCCGACACCACCTGGCCCTCGGCATCGGTCGACAGGGGACGATAGCCGAAATAACCGTATCCATAGCGCTTGAAGTCCTTGCTGATCGGCCGCGAAATCTGGATCACGCCAGGGCTGCCTGCGGCAAGGGTATAGGCAACCGGGCCATCAAGAAGACCACGGGGATTTTGCGGTTTCGCATTGACGACCATTCCATCACTCAGGACGACAGCCTGGGCGCAACCTGGCCAGTCGGTCGGACGATCGCCTGTATTGAAGTGGCAATCCCGCTCAACAAGGGCCCAGAGGCCGGATCGGGGCTGAAGAGCCCCGCCAGGTGCCCGCGCAATGAGCGGCCGGGTTGAGACCACCATGCCGCAGGCCGATAGCGCCAGGCAGACCAGAGAAATCACACAGCCAGACAAGACATTCCCGCTTGCCGTAGGGCGGTTATTAATCATTGGACGTGATAACCCCCCGACATTGGAGCCTCCCCCCCCAAATGCCTATGCCCCTGCACATTCTGAAAGCGGAACTGCAATCTGCATTCCCTGATGCCGAAATCGAGATTCAGGATCTTGCGGGTGACGGGGACCACTACAAGGCGATAATCGTCGCGCGGGAATTCACCGGTCTCAGCCGGGTCAAGCAGCACAAGCTGGTTTACGAGGCCTTGAAGGGTAAGGTCGGCGGTGAGTTGCATGCCCTGGCCCTTGAAACCCGGCCGCCCAGCTAAATATGCGGTATCGACCGTTCGGACATGCCGGCAAGGTTGTTTCTGCCATCAGCCTGCTGTTGCGGGAGACCGGTGCCGTGTCACGTGCCGGAGACTGGCGAGCGGCAACGATTTCAGGCCTGGAAAACGGCATCAACTGTTTTGAACTCTGCGCCTCAGGTGACGGACTTGCGGCCGGAGTGCGTACCGCATTGGCCACTGTGGACCGTCGTCTTGTCCTGATTGGCTGGCGTATCGAACACAGGACCCGCATGCCCCTGAACGGTCGCGTCCTGCGGGAGAGCGTGGACAAGGCCCTTTCGAAAACAGGGGCCGAGTATTTCGATAGCCTCATGCTTGAGGAAAATGCCGTAAGTTGCCTGACCCCAGACGCACACCAATGCCTGGCAGACCTGAAATCTTCAGGTCTGTGCAAGCGCATAGGTATTGTCGGCGAAGGGGCTGCTGTCGACATCTGCCTCTCGGAGGGTGTCTTCGACGTCCTGTCGAGTTCCTGCGACCTGACCTCTGAAAACCTGATCCTGAGGCAGCTGAAGCGCGCTGCGGACCAGGGCACCATCGTCATCGCCCGCAACGCGGTCCCGGAAGGCATTGTCCGCGCGAGCCGGGTCCCCGTGGCGCGAAAGGTCGGGAACTTCTTCGGCTTTGGGCGCGGAAATGTCTTGGCGGGCGTCGGCACCTTTCAATTCCTGCACAATACACCCGGCTGGAAGCCAGAAGACATCTGCCTTGCCTGCCTGCTCACAGAGCCAGCCATGGCGACGGTCATGATCGAGGCTCGCAAACCAGAAGTCATCGCCCATCTGGCCACCATTACCGAGCGCGAATTACCCACCGGGATCCCTGCCCAACTGGAAATGGCCCGGTTTTCTTCGGAAAGTATGCTTGGAGCCGTCTCCAGCTAGGGAAATTTCACTCAGGAACATGTGGGTCATGCCCGGACAACCAGAGCCGGGTTCGGACCAGCCTTCTGTTCCCGTCATCGGACAGTCACCCGACAGCGCACCGGATCGGACTGGCACCTTGACCCAGCCCTCTGGCATCCCTAGCTCTAAATGCGAAGATTCAAGGGTCCCCCGCCATGACTGACACCACAAACCCCGCTCACGATTTCATCGGCAAGACCATTGCCGGCAACGACATCGTTCTGTTCATGAAGGGCGTGCCGGAACAGCCACGCTGTGGCTTCTCGGCCCTGGTGGTTCAGATTCTGGATCATATGGCCGTGGATTTTGTCGGCGTCGACGTCCTGCAGGACGAAGACCTGCGCAACGGCATCAAGACCTTTTCCGACTGGCCGACCATTCCCCAGCTCTATGTGAAGGGCGAGTTCGTCGGCGGCTCCGACATCGTCAAGGAAATGTTCCAGTCAGGCGAACTGAAGGGCCTGATGGCGGAACAGGGCCTCCTGCCCTGACGCCCGCAGCGGGTTCCGCCAGGACCCGTGCCGGATTTACGGCCCCGGCTGTTCGGCCAGGGGATTGAGCAGGAACACGGGCTCGCCAGCGGCTAGGCCAAGTTCGGCCCGGGTAAAGCCCACTTCGACCCAATTGGACATGTCATCGCTGCAATTCTGCAGTCTGCGACGGGCGAATGCGACCGTCGCAAGCCCCCCCCTGTGCTCGATGTGAAAGACGATATCCGGACGCCCAGCGCAGTCCCGGCTGGAGACCCCGATGACCAGACCTTCAGGACCGCTCCGCACAAGGCGCACAGGCTCCAGTTCGGGAAAGGGTCCAGCCGCCGGATAGGGGCTCCCGCGCGGAACCGCCGCACAGCCCGCCATGGCCAGGATGCCGACAAACAGGGACCTTCTGCAGATCATGGGGTCATTTGAGGCTGATACCGGTGCCGGGGCAAGCCGGAAGCCTGAACTCGACCCAGCAAAAAGGCCCCGGTTTGCACCGGGGCCCTTGAGACATACCGGAAGATCGGCCCCGGTTAGGAGGCGTAGAATTCGACGACCAGATTGGGTTCCATCTTCACCGGATAGGGAACTTCGGAAAGCTCCGGCGCGCGAAGGAAGGTTGCGGACATCGCCTTGACGTCGACTTCGACATAGTCGGCAAATTCGCGTTCGCTGGATTGCAGGGCTTCCAGGACCAGCGCCATGTTCTTGGAGCGCTCGCGGACGGAAACCACATCGCCAACCTTGACGCGGTAGGAGGCGATGTTCACGCGCTTGCCGTTCACCAGGACGTGGCCGTGGTTCACGAACTGACGGGCCGCAAACACGGTCGGCACGAACTTGGCGCGATAGACGATGGCGTCCAGGCGGCTTTCCAGCAGGGCGATCAGGTTTTCAGAGGTGTTGCCCTTGCGACGGGCAGCCTCGGTATAGGTGCGGCTGAACTGCTTTTCAGTCAGGTTGCCGTAATAGCCCTTCAGCTTCTGCTTGGCGCGGAGCTGCAGGCCGAAATCGGAAACCTTCTGTTTGCGGCGCTGACCATGCTGGCCGGGACCGTAGGCGCGGGTGTTGATCGGGGACTTCGGGCGACCCCAGATGTTCTCGCCCATCCGCCGGTCGATCTTGTACTTCGCCGAGTGGCGCTTCGACATGTGTCGTCTCTCTTCATTTGACGCGGGCCGGCCCCTCCATAAATGGAGACGCAATTTCAACGGCGGCGGCGCATCATCCCGTCATAGGTTCGCAGTCCCGAAGGGCGAACCCCCGGGCGCGAAGGCGCGGTGTATGCTTTGCCCTGCGCCTTGAGTCAACCGTTCAGGTCAATCCACCCGTCTGACGGGCGGAAAGCGGTAAGCCCCATCCAGCAGGTCCGGCTTGGGCAGATAGGCCCTTAGGAACAGGGCAAAGGGTCCCTCCGGCGCCGGCAGCCAGTTCGAGGCACGGGTTCCCCCGGGCGAGGCATGGCCGATCCAGATGTCCAGGGACCCGTCCGCATTGAAGGTCAATCCCTCGGTCCGGTCGCCAATCGCGTAACGGTTGATGGGATTGTCAGTGAAATAGAACTGCCCGTCCTCAGTGGCTTCATAGAGGCTCAGCGACCAGAAGGACTTTACCGGCGGAAGGGC
>CAIYSH010000135.1 GCA_903928755.1 uncultured Alphaproteobacteria bacterium
CGAAATACGCCCTTTCTGAACTTGGACTGTGCGGGGAGGAGGTCCGTCTGCCCCTGGTACGGGCCTCAGAGGCCTCAAGGGCCGAAGTGAAGGCCGCTCTCCAGGAGGCCGGCGTCCTTTGACGCGGAACACCCTGTGAAGCTGATCGCTGAAAACCGCCGCGCGCGGTACGACTATTTCCTGGAAGAGACCTTTGAGGCCGGGATCATGCTGACTGGCACCGAGGTCAAGTCACTGAGGGTTGGACGGGCCAATATTGCGGAGTCCTATGCCTCTGTGGAAGGTCGCGACATCGTCCTGATCAATTCCGACATTCCGCCCTATGGGCAGGCCAACCGCTTCAACCACGAGCCGCGCCGGCACCGGAAGCTCCTGCTTCACCGCAAGCAGATCGAGAAGTTGATCGGTGCCGTTCAGCGGGAAGGCCGGACCATCATTCCGACCAAGCTCTACTGGAATGAAAAGGGCCTGGCCAAGCTGGAGCTGGCCCTGGCCAAGGGCAAGCAGAACCATGACAAACGTCAGGCGACGGCTGACCGGGACTGGCAGAGGGACAAGGCCCGTCTGCTGCGCGACCGGGGTTGATCTCGCCCGGCGACATTGAAGCGATCGAACGCGCGACCCTGGCAGGGCTGGGATGTGATCCTGTCGATGAATTGCCGGGTTGGCTCTTGCCAAAGGTCGATGCGCCCATGGGACGGGCGAAGAGCGCAGTGCCGATCCGGCATGAGATGCTCGCAGACCAGAGAATGCTTCAAGCCATAGCTGCGAGCTATGCGGCGTCAGGCTTCAGGCCGGTCATCCGTATTGCCGACGCCAAAGGCCTGGGCGGAACGCGAAACCTGTTGGCGGGCATGGGGTTCGGGCCAGAACTGAGGCCCACCCATGTCATGGTCGCCTGGCTGGTCGATATTGCCCGGGTCTCTGACCTTGAGGCGACCTTCGGATCGACCACTGACCAGGACTGGGCGTCAGTCTTTGCCGGTCCGGGCTTTGACCCGGAGGAGGGCGCTGCCCGCGTCAGGATCCTGGCGGGCGCCCGCAATACCGTTTTCGGCCGGGTGACGCGCAATGGCTTTGCCGCAGCCGTCGGTGTCGGCAACTTCAATCATGGCTGGGTGTCGATCCACGGCATGCGCACGGCTCAGTCTGCTCGGGGCAGGGGCCATGCCGCCGCCATTCTGGCCGGCCTGGCCAAGATCGGATTGGACCGAGGTTTCACCCGCGCCGTCCTGCAGGTTGAGGAAGGCAATTGGGGCGCCCTCAACCTCTACCGCCGGGCAGGTTTCAAGACCGCCTGGCGCTATGACTACTGGAAGGCCTAGGTCCCGGCAGCATGAAAAAGCGGGTGGAATGACACGACCTGCGAGGGCGTAGGATCGCCTAGGGAGCGGACCATATAGTACTCTGAAGGCTCCCCAGGCGGGGCGAGATCAACCCTAACCACGAAACCGAAACGCCTGTAGTAGACGGGGTTACCCGTCAGAATGCAGCCGGCCGCGTCAAGGGCGATGAGTCTCTGAAGGCCTGCCTCAATGAGCAGCCTGCCGATCCCTAGACCTTGAACTTCCGGCGCGACCGACACGGGACCCAGGGCGAACCAACCCGGCGCTCCATCAGCGGAGTTGGCCGGTGAAAAGGCGATGTGTCCGACAACCTTGCCGTCTTGAACCGCTACCAGGGATATCGTCAGGGCGTCAGCATCCCGCAGGGCGTTGATCAGATCCTGCTCATCGCCAGCGGCAAAGGCCATGGGCGCGAAAGCCCTTTTGGTCAGGTCATGGATCTGGTCCCTGTCGACCTCCTGCTCGGGGCGAATGGCAATGCTGGCTGGAAGGTCACTTCCCATGGCTGATCTAGGCCTCCACCAGCTCCCGCGCCCTGCGGAAGACGCCCTCGAACATGGCCGCAGTCAGCCTGCCCGTGTTCGTGTTCAATCGGGAACAGTGATAGCTGTTCAGGACGACATAGGGGCCTGCCTGGAATTCCGACCCGTGGCCAGGAATGCCTGTTGATGCCTTCAGGCCCAGAGCCTTCAGGACATTGCGCCGGGCGACGTCGCCGAGGGTGATGATGACCTTCAGATTGGGCATGGCATCCAGCCGGGCTGTCAGGAAAGGCCTGCAGGTGGCCTCTTCCGAGGTTTCCGGCTTGTTACCGGGGGGTGCGCAGCGGACGGCGTTGGAAATCATGACGTCGACCAGTTCAATCCCGTCATCGGATCTCGCATCATAGGTCCCGCGGGCAAACCCGGTCCTGATCAGGGTCTCGTAGAGCATGACGCCGGCATGGTCGCCCGTGAAGGGGCGCCCAGTCCTGTTTGCACCGGTCCGACCGGGGGCCAGACCCATAACCATGAGGCGACCCTTGGCATCGCCAAACGAGGGTGCCGGGCCGTTCCACCAGTCGGGATTTGCGCGTTGATTTTCAGTGCGATAGGCGACAAGCCTGGGACATAGCGGACAGTCCCGGGCCGGTTCGGCCTCAGTCCTCTGCATAGCTGTCGGCATCCCGATCGCTACCGGTACGGCTTTCCTGGATGAACCGGGGCAGGCGCGAGGGACGACCGATCATGTCTGCGAGGTCGGCAAGATCGATGAAGTTGTCAGCCTGCCGTCGCAGGTCATCCGAAGCCATTGGCGGTTGGGATTTGACGGTCGAGACCACGGTGACGCGGGCCCCTTTGCGCTGGACGGCCTCCACCAGGACCCGGAAGTCACCATCGCCGGAGAACAGCATCAGATGGTCGGCATGTTCAGCCATTTCCAGCATGTCGACAGCGATCTCGACATCCATATCGCCGCGCCAGCGTTTGCGCCCCTGGGCATCGGTAAATTCCCGGGCCGACTTCGTTACGAGCCGGAAGCCGTTATAGTCCAGCCAGTCCACAAGCGGGCGGATCGGGGAATATTCCTGATCTTCCACCAGGGCGGTGTAGTAATAGGCGCGGATCAACACACCCCGCTTGCGGAACTCTTCTAGGAGTTTGCGATAGTCGATATCGAAACCCAGGCCTTTTGCGGCGGAGTATAGATTTGCGCCATCTATGAAGAGCGCCAGTTTATCGGTCGGATAGAATGTCATCGGGATCGGAAATCCATAATGGAGGCTGGGGCGCATGAATCTGGATGAGGCTGTCATCGTCGCACTTGGCGGAAATCTGCCCGGCGAGTTCGGGTCGCCTCGTAATCTTCTGGAAGCTGCGCTCTCTCGTTTTTCCCAGGCGGGATTGCCTGTGGTCTGTCGGTCCTCCTGGTGGAAATCCGCCGCTTGGCCGGACCCGACAGGAAACGAGTATCGCAATGCTGTCGTGCTTGTCGAGACGCAGCAGACCCCGGAAGAGACGATTCGAACATTGTTCAGTATCGAGGATGCCTTCGGCCGGCACCGGAGCGGGAAAAACGCGCCCCGCACGCTCGATCTGGACCTCATTGCCTATGGCCGCCGACAGATGCAGACGCCCGATCTGATCCTGCCGCATCCGCGGGCCGCGGAAAGACTTTTCGTGATGGGGCCTCTGGCGGAGCTGGTTCCGGCCTGGCGGCATCCGGTTTCCGGGCTTACCGCCCTGGAACTGGCCAGATCCGCACCCGTCGGGCGGGATTCTGCCCCTGACGTGGGCTGAACGGACCGGAAAATGGTGGGACAGGTCCAGCCGATCTGCCGCTTGCTGATTGACGGGTGCCCTGGGGAAGGTTAGCCGATCCACAGCAATATTTCGGGAAACTCATTTGGCCTACCGGCTTGTCATTTTCGATTTCGACGGAACGCTGGCGGACAGCGCCGACTGGTTCATCTCCATGGTGAACCAGGTGGCCGAAAAGTTCCGGTTCCGGAAGATAACCGAAGCAGAGATCGAAATGTTTCGCGGTTGGTCGTCTCGCGAGGTTGTGGCCTACATGAAGGTCCCTGCCTGGAAGATGCCCTTCATTGCCCGGCATACCCGCAAGCTGGTGGCAGAGAACATTTCCGAAATGAGCCTTTTCCCCGGGGCTGACCAGATGCTGATGGCTCTTGCCGACAAGGGAATCATGATCGCCCTCGTCAGCTCGAATGCAGAGGCCAATGTCCGCAAGATCCTGGGCCCCACCTGCGCCGACCTGATTTCACATTACGCCTGCGGGGCCTCGATATTTGGCAAGTCGCCGAAATTCCGTGAAGTGCTGAAGCGGGCGAAGGTCGCGAAATCGGAAGTGATTTCGATTGGCGATGAAACCCGTGACATCGAGGCTGCAACCGATGTCGGCCTTGCGTCCGGTGCCGTGACCTGGGGATATACCCGGCCCGATATCCTCGCCAACTACAAGCCGACCTACCTCCTGGACACCATGGAACAGGTGATCGAGACCATAGCAGGCTAGGCTTCTGCGACGGTCGGGGTTTGCGGCGTTGCACAATGCTGCCAAACCCTCTATTTTGTCAGGTTCTATTCGCTTTCCGAGGATTTCATGGCTCGCGTCACCGTCGAAGACTGCATCGAAAAGGTCCCCAACCGCTTCAGCCTCGTGCTGCTGGCGGCGCATCGTGCCCGGGCGATCTCGGCGGGTTCGCAGATCATGGTCGATCGCGACAACGACAAGAACCCCGTGGTCTCCCTTCGGGAAATCGCCGACGATGTGGTCAATGCCGATGACCTTCGTGAGAACCTGATCAGCACCTTGCAGCGGGTGGATGAGCGTTCCGAAGCTGAGGAAGAGGCTGAAACCCTCGCCCTGCTGGCCGATCCGACCCACATGCAGATGAGCGAGATTGAGCTGATCCGCGCCCTGCAGAGCGATCGCGACGGCGGCCAGGAGGAGCGGTACTGAGCCCCGAGGGCGCAGAACCTCTCTCCATTACGGCGGTGCAGGACCCACCGCACGCCGATCCAACAGACACGCCGGTCCAGGACATTTCCGCAACTGATGCCGTCAAGCGTCCGCGGATGCTTCGGCAGTATGAGCTGATCGACAAGGTCCGGTCCTATGACCCGACTGCCGATGAAGCCATACTCAATCGCGCCTATGTCTATGCCATGCGGATGCACGGGGCGCAGAAGCGGGCCTCGGGCGATCCCTATTTCGCCCATCCCATCGAAGTGGCAGGCATTCTCACCGACTACCGGCTTGATACGGCCACCATCGTCACGGCCCTGCTTCACGATGTGATCGAAGACACGCCTGTCACCCCTGCAGATATCTCCCAGCTGTTTGGTGCCGAGATCGCCGAGCTGGTCGAGGGCGTCACCAAGCTGACCAAGCTTGAGCTCAACAGCGAGCACACCAAGCAGGCCGAGAACCTGCGGA
>CAIYSH010000136.1 GCA_903928755.1 uncultured Alphaproteobacteria bacterium
AGACGCTGATTTCATCCGCGCACATTACGCAGTAGGAAACCTCCCACCCTTACGTGCGATCCACACCAGACCGTCCGGCGCACGGCCGGGATCGGTGATCCGCCAGCGACGTCCTGCCAACTGGACGCCGCGACGCTCACCCGACAAATCGGTCAGCACGCCCTTTGCCCTGAGGATACCGCTCGCCGCGGCAGAAAGTCTGGTCCCCAGCATGTCCAGATCCAGCGGCCCGCCCGGATTGAAGACCCCGGTTTCGAACAGGGTTTCAGGCGCGTGATTTTCTGGGGCGTGATGATGCGTTGCATCTCCAGGGGGGAGGGGGCTGAAAATCAGGGCCGCTGGCAGGCGGTTGTGATCGGTGTCGATGATGGGGGCCGACAGGTTCAAGGTCTGAAGCCACGCCCGGCATTCCAGAAGGGCAGACCCGGTCAGCAGGTCTGTCTTGTTCAGAAACAGCAGGTCGGCCTGGGCCAGCTGGCGTCTGACCGTATCGCCCACATACCGGTCGTCAGCGGCACCCTGGACGGTTTCGGCGTCCATCAGGACGACAGTCCCCTCAATCGCCAGACCGGCCAGCAGGCCCGCGGTCTGCGCCACAGCGGCGGGGAGCCCGACACCGCTGGTCTCGATCAGCAGGAGGTCTGGTGCCGGTTTTCGGGCCAAAAGGGTCTCGATCGCGCCGATCAGGTCCTCGCCAATGGTGCAGCAGACACAGCCGCCGGCCAGGCTGATCACCCCGCCTTCGGCCCCGATGATCAGGTCTGCGTCGATGGCAATCTCGCCGAAATCATTGACCAGGACGGCGATCCGTCTGCCCTTGGCCGTCCGCAGCAGGTGATTGACCAGGGTGGTCTTGCCGGCGCCAAGATAGCCACCGATCACCAGGGTCGGAACCGCCGGGTTCATGCCTGGAAGATCCGGCCGCCCTGGACTGTGCCCCAGATCCGGACATCCTTGAGGGCTTCGGGCGCGACCTCATAGGGGTCATCCTCCAGCACGCAGAAATCGGCCCGTTTGCCGCATTCAATCGAGCCGATTTCGCCATCCAGCTTCAAGGTCCAGGCCGCCCCAAGGGTAATGGCGTGCAGGGCCTGCGCCACGGATAGGCGCTCAGGTCCGCCAAGGATCCGGCCAGAGGCCGTGGTGCGATTGACCGCAGCCCAGGCCGTGAACAGGGGGTTCAGGGGGGTAATCGGCGCATCGGAATGGATGGCCATGGGCACGCCGGTATCCAGGGCTGTGCGACAGGCGTTCATCCGCTCGGCCCTTTCGGGTCCGACCGTCAGGGCCCGATGCTGGTCGCCCCAGTAGAAGTGGTGATTTGCAAACAGGTTGACCCCCATGCCGAGGGCCCTCATCCGCCGGAACTGGGCGGCATCGGCCAGCTGGCAATGCTGCAGGATGAAGCGGTGATCGGGGCCGGGGTGGCGCTTCAATGCCCCCTCCAGGCAGTCCAGGGCAAGATCGGTGGCCTCGTCGCCATTGGTGTGGGTGTGCACCTGGATCCCGGCCTCCAGCGCCAGGGCGTAGGTCTCGGCAATGGTCTCCGGCGCGGTGTACCAGAGTCCATTGGGGGCTCCGTTGAAATAGCCCGGCCAGCGGAGGCGGGCGGAAAATCCCTGGATCGACCCGTCGGCGACCAGTTTGATGGCACCCAGCCTCAGCTGGTCAGTGCTCAGGGCACACAGGGCCCCAGCGCGGTCGACCATCTGGCGGGGCGACATGTCCATGGCCCGCAGGGGGGTGACCAGGCGGACGGGAAAGTCCTCCGCCCCGGTCTCGGCCAGCATGACCGCAATGTCCTGATCGCGCAGCGCGCCCCCAAGGTCCGTCGCCGTGGTCACGCCGGCGACAACGGCCAACCGGCCGAAGGCCCGCAGGGTCGTGACGTCGCCTGTGACGAAGGCCTTGTGAAGACCCACATGGCGCAGGGCCATCATCATGGCCTCCGGTCCCTTGAGTTCACCGGTCGGAAGTCCGTCTTCGCCAAGGGGCACCCCCGGATGGTCGATCCCGGCCCGCATCAGGCCCGCCTTTTCCAGGGCTGCCGAGTTTACATTGGCGATGTGGTTACTGGCGTGGAGCACGCCGACCGCCTGCGTCGCGCTGACCTGGTCCAGATCGTGACGGGTCATCCGTGACGTGCCGAAGTAGATGGGATCAAAACCCCAGCCGCCGACTGGCTGATCCCCCGGGCCGACTCTGGACTGGGCGACCAGGGCGGCAATGACGGACTCCAGTGTCGGGCGGCCCGGCACCCTCACCCCGTCCGGGCCGCGGACGTCAAACACGCCGCAATAGACAAACCGCCAGACGGCACCGGCCGTAAGATGGCTGTGTCCTTCGATCAGACCCGGCAGCAGGATCCTGTCAGCGAAGCGGTCATCAATCTGGTGGGGCCCCCAGCCCGACAGATCCTCCAGCGAACCGGTGCCAAGGATCCGTCCCTCGCGCACGGCAACATGGGTGGTCAGGGGCTGGTTCGGGTTGTGGGTATGGATGCGTCGGGCACGGTAGATCGTTATGGGAGGCATGGGCGTCATTCCGTCAGGTCTGGAATGACAGGTATCGACAGCGCGCCGGATTGACGACCTCGAAATGTCAGGCATGCCCATGGCTTTCGCGTGCAGATGAACCCGCCGGGCGTTCGTGATGAAGGCGAGCCTGCAATGATTTGCAGCCCTGGCGGGAATTATCAGCGGTCGCTTTCAATATCCGGATTAATCAATGTCCCTGAATTCGCAGGATTGCTGTCTTGCCGGACCAATTTTCCCAGATATTTCAACAAAACCCGAGTCCGTCACAAATTCTGGAAAATAATGTCATCGTTTCTTCATTTGAGGGGGCTTCGCTGCGCTGATTAAAGGCACCTGTTTTTAGTAATGCAGGGTGTCCGGTCTTCATGTGGAGACCGACCGATCAACAACGTCTCCGTCTTGACTGGCGGCAGACGCTTTTTGGCCATGGGCACCCCTCCAAGGGGGATTTTGGAATGCACAACTCATTCAGGGTGCGGGCGCTTGGCGCGGCATCATCTTCGGTGATCGCCCTGGTTCTGGGGATGGCCATGGCGGCACCCGTCGCCCACGCCGCAGACGCCGCCACAGCTGAGGCAGGATCGTCGCGCCGGACCAGCGTCATTGAAGGCGATGTTGCAGAAGTCATCGTCGTCGCGCCAAAGAATGAGGCCGCGACCGTTGCGCCCATCAAGTCCTCCCTGGCCGCCACTGAACCCACGGCTGTCATCGACCGTGCATTCATCGAACAGAACACCCCCACCATAGGGGACTACACCACCACGAGCGCGCTTGCGGTGTCCATGGTCAGCGCCGGCAATGCCAACGGCCCCGGCTCGACAGACGGTGCCAAGCTCTCGCTGCGCGGCGTTTCAGATGGCCAGTTCAACGTGACCTATGACGGCGTGCCCTGGGGCGACACCAACGGGCCGTCGCACCATGCCCAGTCCTTTTTTCCAAACTCGACCATTGGCGGCGTCATCATCAATCGCGGTCCCGGCGATGCCATGGACATTGGTCAGGCCAGTTTCGGCGGGTCGCTGAACCTGTTCTCGCTTCCGGTTGAAGGCCAGGCGGGCATGCGCCAGAAGCTGACCCTGGGCAGCTGGAACACCTGGCAGTCGGTGACGACCCTGGCGACCGGGCCGCTCGCCTCATTCCACGACGCGAACTTCATCGCCAATTTCCAAGAATACGGCACGGAAGGCTTTCTGACGAACAGTCCTTCGGGCGGTGACAATCAATACCTGAAGATGTCCCTGCCGGTGTCGGACAACCTGACCGTGACCGCACTCTATACCCGTAATGACAACCATTATAACCAGTCGGATATCAGCAATGGTACGGTGGCTGAAATCGAGAAATCAGGTCAGGCGAACTTCGCCCTCTGCGATGATCCCCGTTTCAGCTGCTACAAGGGCTGGAACTACACGAAAAAGCAGTCTGATTTCGAATACCTGAAGGAATCCGAGAT
>CAIYSH010000137.1 GCA_903928755.1 uncultured Alphaproteobacteria bacterium
ACGAAAACACCCTGAAGGAGCGCGATCCCACCAAGCTGATCCCGCCCCTGCACGGTGCCCTGCTGAAAAACGAACAGGATGTTCACCTGTTCGAACGTCTGGCCTTCCTGGCCCGCCGCGAAGGCGCTGCGCGCCCCGGTCAATAGGTCCTTCCAGGCCTCGCTCCGGAACTAGCGGAGCGAGGCTGACCTTGCCTTCAAGGCCTTCAGATCGCGGCCTGAACCTCGACGACCTTGTAGGTCAGCGGGCGACCATCCTCATCACTCACCGTGACATATTCTCCGACAGAAAACCTGTGTTCGCCCAGGCGATGCACAGGCTCGTCATCGGCTGAACCCTCCGGATCATAATCAAAGAACCAGACCTTTCCGCGGCGGGCCAGATGCCCCATGACCGGTTCCTGGTCTGGCTGGAAACGGCGAACCGTGCAGTCTGCCTTCTGGCGCGCATAGGTGACCTCGTCCAGGAGACCATCGGCGGTCAGGGGGGCTGTCAGGGTATAGCCACGGTGATCATCTCCTCCCGCAAACTCCGTTCCGGGATTGCGGGCCAGCCGCATGACTATTCGAGACATCACCATGGGGAAACTTTCAGACGATCAATGGGAGAGGAACAGGGACGGCTGATCTGACGCCAGAAGACTGCGCGTCGTGCCGCCGAAAATGAACTCCTGAAGGCGCGGGTGTCCGAAGGCACCTGCCACCAGGACATCGGCATCAGCCTTGCGCGCCGCATAGAGCAGGACAGGACCTGCATCCCCGCTGTCGGGCAGAAGATCGATATCGGCTTCTATGCCCCGGGCGGCATAATAGGCCTGCAGCCTGGCCGGATCGAAGCTCCGCGAACTGGCCTTTGGCGCGGCCAGGATCACCACCTTGGAGGCCCGCTCCAGCAGGGGCATTGCCAGTCGCGCTGCCCGGCTCGCCTCCTTGCCGCCGTCCCAGGCGACAGCCGCGGTACCGCCAACCCTGAAGCCGTCACGGGCGATCAGGACGGGGCGCTGTTCGTCGGCCACCATCTGCTGGAAGACCTCGGCCAGGGGCCCCCGACCTCTCGGCGGATCATTGGTAAACACCACAACATCGGAGAGCCTGCTTTCCGTGGAAAGCGCAGCCCAAACCGGCGACTGCAGGGCGATGAATTTCTTCTTGGCATAAAGGCAGGCCTCCATGGAGACCCGGGCATGCTTTTCGCCGATGGCGGCGGCCTCCTTGAGGGACTCCAGAGCGGTACTCTGAACCCCGCCAAGGAACCCCTCGCCCATCCATGGCATGAGGTCGGCGATATCGGCAGGGGCATAGATCCCGGCCAGCTCGGCCCCAAAGGGTTCTGCCAGGGCTGCGCCTGCAGCAATGGCGGCCTTGTCGTCAGCGCCCCCGGACAGGGGAGTAATGATACGCGCCCAGCTCATGACTGTGTTCCTCAATGTGCAATCTTCACCCTCAACCATGCGCCCACGCATTGATCTTTCTCAAGTCCTGGTTCAGGTCAGGCCATCACGAGAAGGGGAACGGCAAAGTGGTCAAAGGGTTGCGAAAGGCCAAGGATCTGCCCCGGGCCTGGCAGCGCATGTTGTCCGGACGTCGTCTCGACCTGCTTGATCCCTCGCCGATGGATATCGAAATCGAGGACATCGCCCATGGGCTTGCCCGGGTCGCCCGGTGGAATGGCCAGACCACGGGCGAGCACGCCTTCTCGGTGGCCCAGCACTCCCTGGTGGTGGAAGAAATCTGCGCCCATATCCAGCCAGACCTTGAACCGAAATGGCGCCTGATCGCCCTGCTACACGACGCTTCGGAATATGTGATCGGCGACATGATCAGCCCGTTCAAGGCCGCTTTGGGCTATGACTACAAGGTCTTTGAAGAACGGCTGGAGAACGCCATCCATATCCGCTTCGGCCTTCCTGCCAGGACTCCCCCCGACATCAAAAAACTGATCAAACAGGCCGACCGCGCCAGTGCCTTCTTCGAGGCCACCCAGCTCGCCGGATTTGATCGCGAAGAGGCCCTGGGTCTGTTCGACGCCCCGCCATCCGGCTATCATCTGGACATTGAGCCCCTTACGGCCCGCCAGGCCCAGCTGCGCTATGTCGCCCGCCACCACACCCTGTCAGAGGCCGCCGGGTTCGCCGCGGGGGCCCCGGCCTTCGAAACGGAGTGAGCATGACCCTCATTGTCTGTGGCTTGGGTGAGGTGGCAGGGGTCATCGCCACGCGGCGGCCTTCGCACATGATGTCCCTGCTTGATCCATCGGGCATGATCACCACCCCTCTGGGGATCCGGCACGATCAGCATCTGCGCCTCGGGGTCAATGACATCTCGATCCCCACCGAAGGCCTGGTCCCGCCCGATGACGCGACCGTCCTCAAGATTCTGGAGTTCAGCCGATCCTGGGATGAAAGGGCCCCCATGCTGGTTCATTGCTGGGCCGGCATCAGCCGCTCCACAGCCGCGGCCTTCGTCATCGCCTGTGACAGAAGTCCCGCAGCCGATGAGCGGGCCATGGCTCTGGCCATGCGCCAGGCCTCCCGCCATGCCTCCCCCAACCGCAAGATCGTCGCCCTGGCTGACGACATACTGGGCCGGAGCGGCCGCATGGTCGATGCCCTCGATGCCATGGGAGACTATGACTTCATCGGTGCCGGCGCGCCTTTTGACTTCCCGGCCCGCCACTGATGGCCAATCGCGTCGTCATCGGACTGTCTGCCGTGGTGGTT
This sequence comes from uncultured Alphaproteobacteria bacterium, assembly GCA_903928755.1. GTDB lineage: Bacteria > Pseudomonadota > Alphaproteobacteria > Caulobacterales > Caulobacteraceae > Phenylobacterium. The sequence continues at coordinate 2,720 of CAIYSH010000137.1, forward strand.
GCCGTTCGCGACGGACAGGCCCTGGTCCTGACCGTGCGGGCACCGGGACAGCCTGCAGGTCTGCCGTTCGGGCCCTTCGATCCGGACGGCGATCGCACCTTCGAGCTGGCCCTGCGCGCCTTCGTCACGGCTCAGACCCGGTTTGACCTGGGATATGTGGAACAGCTCTACACCTTCGGCGACAAGGGCCGCGATGCCCCGGTAGCGGTTCTGGAGGCCGATGACCGCGCCGCCCGGGTGATCTCGGTCGGCTATCTCGGCCTGACCCCGCACGCCGTTGAGACCCATACCCCCGACAGTGCCTGGTCTGACTGGTTGCGATTTTTCCCATGGGAAGACTGGCGGGAGGGCCGCCCCCTTGCCCTGAGCGCCATTGAGCCGGCGCTCCGCCAATGGGCCAATGGCAGCCGTCTGCCGCGCACCCGCCTGCTGTTTGCCCTGGACGGTGCCCCATGGAACGAAGAGCGTGTGCTGGAGCGCTACGAACTGCTCTATGAGGCCGGGCTGACACCCGAAGCGGCCCGGGATCGCGGCGAAGCCCCTGCCCCCGCCCTCACAGCCCTCGGGGCCGCCCTGGGCGAGCCGATGATTTCCGACCACCGCCGGATCCTGGCCACGGCGCTCTCGCGTCTGCGGGGCAAGCTGAAATACCGGCCAGTAATTTTCGAAGTCATGCCCGAGGTCTTTACCCTGTCGGCCCTGCAGCGGGCGGTAGAGGCCGTGGCCGGTATCCGACTGCACAAACAGAACTTCCGTCGTGCCCTGGAGCGGGCAGACCTTGTGGAGGGGCTGGGACGCTTGGATCAGGACACCGGCGGACGCCCGGCCGAACTCTTTCGTTTCCGGCGCGAAGTGCTGGGTGCGCGCCCGGTTTCCGGCCTCACCCTGCCTTTGCTCCGGGATGAATCGGCATCCCCCTGAATTCGGCGGTCGCCACAAGACCGGGCTTCGTGATTTAAGGTCTGCAAAAGACCATAACGGAGGAAGCCTCATGACCGCCAATCGCCAGATCCACCTCATCAAGCGTCCGTCCGGCGTGCCGACCCTGGATGACTTCGCCATTGTCGCAACCACCACCCCCGATGCAGGTGCCGGCGAGATCCAGGTCCGCAACCTGCTGATGTCGGTTGACCCCTATATGCGGCCGCAGCTGGATGCCAACCAGCCGCTCAATGCTCCCCTGCTTGGCGGCGGAATCGGCCGCGTAACCCAGTCAGACAATCCCAAGTTTACCGTTGGCGACATTGTCCGTCACGGCGCGGGGCAGCAGGAAGTCTTCAACAGCGATGGCCGCGGCGTCCAGGTGATCAATGTCGATCCCGACCTGCCCCTGAGCGTCTACATGCATGCCCTTGGTGGCACCGGGATCACCGCCTATGGCGGCTTGCTGGACATCGGTGCCCTGAAGGATGGCGAGCAGGTTTTCGTCTCAACCGCCGCCGGTGCCGTTGGGTCTGTGGTTGCCCAGATCGCCAAGATCAGGAACTGCCATGTGGTCGGTGCCACCGGTTCAGACGACAAGAAGGCCTGGCTGCTGGACGAGGTGGGCCTGGACGGGGCCATCAACTATCAGGCCGAGCCCCTGGCCAGGACCCTGAAGGCCCTCATGCC
>CAIYSH010000138.1 GCA_903928755.1 uncultured Alphaproteobacteria bacterium
CGCCAGACCTGAACCGTTCAGGGTGTGGACAAAGCGGGTGCCCTTTTCGCCGGCCTTCTTGGTGCGGGCGTCCATGCGCCGGGCCTGGAAGTCGCCGCAGCTGGAGCATGAGCTGATCTCCCGGTACTGACCCTGGGACGGTATCCAGACTTCGAGATCATAGGTGCGCCGGGCACCAAAACCCATATCGCCCGTACAGAGCAGCATGGTGCGGAAGGGCAGTTCCAGGGCCTTCAGCACCGACTCCGCGCAGGACACCATGCGCTCGTGCTCGGCATCACTCTGGTCAGGCGTGGTGATCGAAACCAGCTCGACTTTATAGAACTGATGCTGACGGATCATGCCCCGGGTATCGCGCCCCGATGCCCCAGCCTCGGACCGGAAGCAGGGGGTCAGGGCCGTGACCCGCATGGGCAGGTCTTCTTCGGCGACGATCTGCCCCATGACCAGGCTTGTCAGCGGCACCTCTGCGGTCGGGATCAGCCAGCGACCATCCGTGGTCTGGAACAGGTCGTCGGCGAACTTCGGCAGCTTGTCGGTACCATAGGCCGCCGCATCATTCACCATGAGCGGCGGCGAGACCTCGAGATAACCGTTCTGCTGTGTCTGCAGATCAAGCATGAACTGGCCTAGGGCCCTCTCGAGCCGTGCCAGCTGACCCTTGATCACCGTGAACCGGGCCCCGCTCATCCGGGCCGCCGCCTCAAAGTCCAGCATGCCCAGGCCTTCGCCCAGCTCGACATGATCCTTTGGATTGGCCACATGACTGGGCTCGCCCCAGCGGCGGACCTCGACATTCCCGTGCTCATCAACGCCATGTGGCACGTCAGGTGCCGGTATGTTCGGCAGGGCCGCCAGCAGGTCCTGAAGTTCAGCGCTGCAGGTCCGCTCTGCTTCGCCCTGGGCCGCCAGATCTGCCTTCAGGGCCTCAACCTCGGCCATGAGCTGGCTCGCGAGGGCTTCATCCTTCTGCGCCTTGGCCTGGCCTATCCGCTTGGAGAGGTCATTGCGCCTGGACTGTGTGGTTTCAGACGCAAGTTTTGCGGCCCTGACCTTACCGTCCAGATCCACAGCCAGCGCCGCAGCCCCGGAACGCCCCTTCGCAGCCCAGGCTTTTTCGTAGAGCTCGGGTGTCTCGCGAAGGGCTCGGATATCGTGCATTGGGGGCCGCCGTTAACAATTGCGGCCATGTCTAGTCCGCGTCGCCTTAGGCGCCTAGAGTCTTTTCCCTCTCGGCAAAATCTTCTCGCGGGATAAAAAAGGCTCTAATTCAGCAGGTTAGACAGGCGTTGGATTGCGACCGTCGGCCACGACGGCTCGTCAAGTCGTAACAATATCTGTCGATACGTCCTCGCGCTTGCGGCGAAGCTCGATCAGCTTCACGCACCAGATCGAAATTTCGTAGAGTGCGATGATCGGCATGGCCAGCAGGGTCTGACTGATCGGGTCAGGTGGCGTGACCACAGCCGCCACGATGAAGATCCCGACAATGGCATAACGCCGCCCCTCCTTCAGCAGATCGGAGCTGACAATCCCGGCCATGCCCAGAAGGGTCAGGACCACAGGCAACTGGAAGCAAAGACCGAAGGCCAGCAGCAATGTGGTCACCAGGGTGAGGTAGTCTGAAACCTTGGGCAGCAATTCGACCGAGATTGCCCCTGCGCCGGTGATCTGCTGGCTCAGGGAAAACCAGAGGACAAATGGCAGGATGAAGAAATAGACCAGGCTCCCGCCAAGGGCGAAGAGGGTCGGCGAGGCGACGAGAAAGGGCAGAAAAGCCCGTCGTTCCTGCTTGTAGAGGCCCGGGGCCACAAAACCGTAGACCTGGGACGCCAGCACAGGGAAGGTGATTACGACAGCGCCAAAACCCGAGAGCTTGAGCTTGGTGAAGAAAAATTCCAGTGGCGCGGTAAAGATCAGCCTGAGGTTCTGACCAGCTACATTCGGGACCTCTTTCAGCCCGACCAGGGCCAGAAGCAGATCAAACGGTCCTCCGGACGATCTTTGTCCCGCCGGTGTCGGCTGCAGATGCAGGAACTGCAGGAGCCCATCGACAAATCCCACATGCGGCCCACGTGCCGCAGCCAGCTTCTCCGCCGCCAGGATCTGGGCTGCAACCTCATAGGGGTGAAGCAGAAGGGTATAGATCTGGGTGGAGAGGGCAAAACAGATGACGAACCCCACGGCCAGCGCCATGACACAGACAAACAGTCTCTGACGAAGCTCGATCAGGTGATCCAGCAGAGGTGCCCGGGAGGCTTCGATTTCATCGTCGTGGACGTCGCTCACGAGACGGTTCCCGCTCTGGGCTTGCGCCTTGCGCGGACGGGCGGCGTCTGTTCGACCGCGATCTTTTCTGCAGGGGGCTTGCGCTTGCGCGGGGTCTTGGCCGGAGCCGGCGGCATGACCTCCGTCGTCATGGGCTCAGGTACAAGGGGTTCCATCTGGTAGCTCATGGGCGGATGAAACTGCACGCCTCCCGCCTGCAGGCTGTCGCCGATTTCGTTGAATATCTGGCTGACATCGCCCATTGAGTCATGGGTCGCCTGGTCGAGGATCTGCCCCTTCCGCATGGCCTCGACCTCTGCGCGCAGTTCATCGAGTTCGGATTGGCGGGCCATTTCGTCGAAACTTGCGCGGAATTCCGCGGCCATGCCGCGTAGCTTGCCGACAAACTGCCCGACCACCCGCAGCATTTTAGGCAGGTCTTTTGGCCCCACGACCAGCAGGGCGACGACGGCGATCACGAGGTATTCAAGCCCACCGACGTCGGGAAGCATGCCCAGGTCCTAAAGGTGCGTCTCACCAACATGGTGAGGGGAAACAGAAATCAGCTGCGGGCTTCGTCTTTTTTGGCTTCGACGGCGGCCGATTCTGTCGGTGCCGGGTCGTCCTTCAGACCTTCCCGAAAGGCCTTGATGCCCTTGGCGGCATC
>CAIYSH010000139.1 GCA_903928755.1 uncultured Alphaproteobacteria bacterium
ATGATAGCGTCCAGTTCCCGCGCTACCCTGAGCCCCGACAGCGAGGTATCTGCCACCAGGGCCAGGCACTCTCGCGTGCAGTTGTCGATCACCGTCAGGGCGAGCCATGTCCGCCATTGGTCCGAGGACAATGGCGAGCGAAGCGCCGACCATCCGTCATCTGGTCAGAGACGAAGTCCAGGCTCCAGCGCTGGTTGACCTTCAGCGGCGTCTCGAGCGGTGCGGGATTGCGAAACGCAATCCCTGCTTTGGCCCTAGGGATTGAGATTGGAAAGGAAAACCCTGACATCCGCAGCGGATTTGACGGGGATCTGCTCCATCGGCACATGGCCGACTCCCGGATAGAGGATCAGCCTGGCGCCAGGAATGGCTGCGGCGAGGGCCTTTCCGGCGTCAACCGGAATGACGGTGTCAGCTTCGCCGTGCAGGACCAGGGTCGGGGCCTTGATGGCCTGGAAGGTGGCCGGCGTAACGGGCGTCCTGGGGCCGGGCCGTCCCGACATCAGCAGTTCCCTGTGTCCGGGGGCCAGGGCGAGGTCGGCATAACGGTCGACCAGGGCCGGGGTGACCAGGGATTGATCCACATAGGCCTGTTTCAGCCCCTTTTCGGCCAGGGGTCGGGGATTGATCTGTTTCAGTATGGCGCGGCCCATGGAGCTGCCCATGATCATGAAGACCAGGGGCGGACCCTCGCCTCTGGGCTTTTCACCGGCTTTCGGCGCAGGGGGCAGGCCGACCGAATCCACCAGGACAAGGGCCCGGACCCGCTCGGGATGGGCCAGGGCATAGTTCCACGACACGCCGCCGCCCATGGAGTTTCCTGCCAGGACGAAATGATCGACCTTGAGGGCGCGGGTCAGCTGGTCGACGATTTCCACCTGGCCTTCAGTGGTGACCTGATAGCCGGCCGGGACTGTCGTCAGGCCGTGGGCAGCCAGATCAAGGGTGATGATCCGGTAGTCCGGGCCCAACTGGGCGACCCAGGGCTCCCAGGCGTCGAGATTGGCGGAAAAGCCGTGAACCATGACGATGGGCGCGGCGTCGGCCTTGCCCTGATCGCGGTAATGGACTCCGACCCCGTCAGGCAGGGTCATGAAACGTGAGGCCGGTGAGGCATATTTCGCCTTCAGATCGGCATAGGGCAGGTCCTTGGCGCAGCCACCGAGGGCCAGGACCAGGGTGAGGGCTGCAAAGAGCTGGCGCATGGGCTTGGGTCTCCGGGTTTACTGCAGGCCAAGCCGCTGAAGTTGCGACCTGGGTGCTTCGATTTCGATGAGGGCGGCGCGGAGCTGATCGGCAAGATCGGCCTCGAGGGCTGTTCCCGCAAGATTGCGGTCTTCGCCCGGATCTTCAAGCCTGTCGAACAGGTGATGACCGGTCGGTTTGGTCCGCGCCCAGAAGGGTATGGGATCCCCGGCCTTGAAGGTCTGGTGGATCACCGGGACGCTGGACCCCGGCATGCGGTCAAGGAAGGCCCGGTCGTCGGGCAGGGGCAGGGCCAGATACTTGTCCACCACATGGGTCGGCATGGTGGACCAGCGGTTGGACAGCATGGACAGGGGCTCATTGGCCCCGACCGGTCCCCGGGCATATTTGTGGGTCGCGGTCACCAGGTGGACTTCGCGACCCCAGACCCCGGTGAGCAGGCTGTCGCGGATGGATGTCGCCTCACCCCGCAGCAGGGGCAGGATGGACCGCCCATGGGTCCTCTGCCGGGCCCCGACCCCGAACATGTCGGCCAGGGTGGCGTAGATGTCGACGCTGGTGGTCAGGGCATTGCACGATCCCGGGGCAATCCCCGGATGGCGGATCAGCAGGGGCACATGACCCAGGGTGTTGTAGATGGGCACGCCCGGCTTGCCCCAGATGTCCTTCTCTCCGAGATAGTGCCCGTGGTCAGTGCAGATCACCACCAGGGTGTCGTCGGCCAGGCCCTTGTCGTCGATGGCTTTCAGAACCTTGCCCAGCCAGTGATCAATCATGGACAGCTTGCCGCCGTAGGAGGCGCGCAGCTGACGGGCCTGACGCTCTGTCAGGATCCCCTTTTCCAGGGCACCCTGGATATAGGGTGGCCAGATCAGGTGCGGGCCTTCCCAGTCCGGATCATATTTCGAGGCCCAGGGCTCAGGGGTGTCGAAGGGCTCATGGGGGTCGAACTCATCGACGAAGAGGAAGAAGCGGTCATGGTGACCGGCATTGTCCTCGATCCACTTCGCCGCAGCCGACATGGTGCGCGGGCCGGGGAAGTCCGCCTCGCCGGTGAACCAGCCGCGGCTGTCATCATAGGGCATGTGGCCGCGGCCAAACCCTGGAGCCCCGGCCCAGCTGGGGTCGGGGCGGGTCTTCCAGGCATCGCCCTCATGGCCCCGGAGATAGTCCCAGGCATAGAAGTCGCAGTGATAGTTCTCGCCGCCCGTTTCGAAGAGGTGGGGGTGGTCGCTGACCAGCTGGCTGACCACGCCGACCTTGCGCAGCTCATAGGTGATGGCGTCTTCCCAGATCTCCACCGAACCCCAGGGCCGCCAGAGGAAATCCAGGGCACCACAGAGAATGTCGTGCCGCGCCGGCATGCAGGGCAGGGAGCCGGTATGGTGATTGTCAAAGCGGGTCGCCGTCCTGGCGAAGGCATCGAGATTGGGTGTTTCGAACTCTGTCCCGCCATAGGCGCCCAGCATGTGCCGGTTGAGGCTGTCCAGCAGGATGACGACGGCATTCTTCGGTGTGGTGGTCATTTCCTGCGCCCGGACATGAACTGAATGGCAATCACGGCCTCAGTGCATGATGACCGGCGGTCGGGTCAATTGATACCAGTTCCACATCGCCGCGTCTTATGGGCCGGGACTGCACCCCAGGCTCGATCACGAGCCGCAATCCGAACCCCGCTGCAAATGCTGCGGGATCCCCCGCACTTGCCACAAGGTCGGGTCTGGCCAGTCGGAATGCCGTGGCGCGGCGGATGCGACCGAGCCCTGGATCTGCCAGGCGGACCTGCAGACCCTGTTCCGGCACGACCCCCGACCATCGGCCCCAACCTGCGATGGTAACCCCCAGGGTGCCGTCCCCGAGCTGGATCGTGTCCAGGGTTTCCACGGCACCGGCCGGGTCCACCGGTCTGGGCATATCTGCGATCTGCACGGTGAGCGGTATGGCGAAGGGGTCGGCTGGCAGGGAGATGAGGTCTGGCTGGACCACTTTCGGCACCCAGACCATGGAGGGCATGATGTGGGCATAACGATTGAAGACCTGGTCAAATTGTGCCCGGTCCATCCCGGGGTAGGCCTTCCGGAAAAAGGCCAGCTGGGGCTGGAGCAGCACGTGATTGATCGCCGGCACCCCGGCACCGTTCAGGACCGCGCCGTAATGCCTGTTTTCTATGGCCCATCCCTTGGGGTTTGCCGCCGCATAGGCGCGCAGGGCAGTGCCGACGACGCTCCCGTCCTTTTCAAAAACGGGAATTGCCGACTGGATGGGATTGAATCGTCCAAAGGTCAGCAGTGTTGTCAGCAACACGGCCGCCGTTACAAGCCCGCGATCTGACAGGTATTGAGGTCTGTATTGTCGTAAAAACAGCAATACGGGCATGAGGATGATGATCAGGACATCAAACCGTATGGCCTCCCGCGCCTCCCGGGCGAGGTATAATTTGGAATAGGCTGCAGCCAGGGCGACCATCGAAAGAAAGCAGACCAGCCTCCCGCGGGTTACCGTCCAGGTCATGCGGCTGCCA
>CAIYSH010000140.1 GCA_903928755.1 uncultured Alphaproteobacteria bacterium
GATCGCCAGTTACTGTCTTACCGAGCCATCTTCAGGTTCTGACGCCGCCAGTCTGCGAACGACGGCCGTTCGGGAAGGGGACGGGTATGTCCTCAATGGCTCCAAGGCCTTCATTTCGGGTGCGGGCGTTTCGGACCTCTATGTAGTGATGGCGCGCACGGGCGGGCCTGGTGCCAGAGGTGTATCGGCGTTTGTGGTTGAAAAGGGGATGGTTGGCCTGTCCTTTGGTGCCAATGAGCGGAAGATGGGATGGAATTCCCAGCCGACAGCGCAGGTCAATCTGGATGACTGCCGGGTGCCGGCCGAAAACCTTATCGGAGCAGAGGGAGACGGCTTCCGCTTCGCCATGGCCGGGCTCGATGGTGGGCGGATCAATATCGCGGCCTGTTCCCTCGGCGGGGCGCAGTGCGCCCTGGAGGCAGCCCGGGATCACATGAAGGTCCGGCAGCAGTTTGGCCAGTCACTGGCCGATTTCCAGGCCCTGCAGTTCCGGTTGGCCGACATGGCTACGGATCTTGAGGCGGCCCGGCTGATGGTGCGGCGCGCTGCACATGCCCTGGATAGCAAGGATCCCCGGGCGACCCAATTCTGCGCCATGGCCAAACGCTTTGCGACGGATGCAGGGTTCGATGTGGCCAATCAGGCCCTGCAGCTGCACGGGGGATATGGGTATCTCAAGGACTATCCCCTGGAACGGATCGTGCGGGACCTGCGGGTTCATCAGATCCTTGAGGGCACAAACGAAATCATGCGCGTGATCATCGCAAGGGAGCTGCTGCGCCAATGAGCGACGTCATAGTTCGTACGGAGGGCCGGGTTGGCCGACTCAGCCTGAACCGACCCCAGGCCCTGCATGCCCTGACGACCGACATGTGCATCCAGATCACCCAGGCCCTTCTCGGCTGGCGGGACGACCCGGCCGTAACCCTGGTCATGCTGGATCACACCGGGGAGCGCGGCTTCTGTGCGGGTGGGGATATCCGCATGCTCGCTGAAAGCGGGGCAGGGGATGGATCGGCGGCCAAGGCCTTTTTCCGCATTGAATATCAGCTCAACCACCTGATTTTCGAATATCCGAAACCTGTGCTGACCGTGATGGACGGGGTCACGATGGGCGGGGGTGTCGGCCTGGCTGCACCGTCCCGTTACCGTGTGGCGACCGAACGGACGACCTTTGCCATGCCTGAAACCGGCATCGGGCTTTTCCCCGATGTTGGCGGTGGCTGGTTCCTGCCGCGAATGCCGGGCCACATCGGAATGTGGCTGGCCCTGACCGGGGCCAGGATCAAGGCGGCAGATTGCGAGCTGATCGGAATGGCTACCGATTTCATTCCCGCAGATCAGATTGAGGCCTTCAAACGTGCGCTCATCGCCGATCCCGAGGCGGTCGAAACCCTGCTCACCGAATTTGAAGGCGATGCAGGACGCCCGCCCCTTGCGGCGCATCAGGACGAGATCGACCGGTGTTTCGGTCAGTCTTCCGTGGAGGGCATCATCCAGACACTTGAGGACTCAGCAACTGAATGGGCTCAGTCGCAGGTGTCAGTCCTGGCTTCCAAGTCACCGCAGACCCTCAAGGTTGCCCATCGCCAGCTGTGTCTCGGCGGCGCGACCGAGAGCTTTGCTGAGAATATGGAAATGGAATTCCGCATTGGGTCGAGGGTCGTCAGTCTTCCCGATTTCCAGGAGGGTGTTCGGGCCGTGATTGTTGAAAAGGACAATGCGCCCCGATGGAGTCCGGCCGAGCTTGCAGGCGTGTCCGAGGCCCTGCTGGA
>CAIYSH010000141.1 GCA_903928755.1 uncultured Alphaproteobacteria bacterium
ATCGCCATCGAGGAGCTGACCCCTGAACTGCGCAGTGCCCTTTTGCTGCAGGGGAGCTATCACCTGACCCGTGGACGTCTCAGCAGCGCCCTCTTTACGAAAGCCATTCCGGGCCGGGACCCCATCGCCGTAACCCGGCCAGGTCGGGCATGGCCTGATCTGGCCAGCGCCACCCTGCCCTCTGGGTCGGGCAACTATACCATGATCAGCGTCCACCTGACCTGGCCGACCTATCGGGGTCAGGCACGCCACAGGGACAGGCTGCTGGATGCCCTGAACGGAATCGACCGGTCGAGGATCATTCTGGTGGGTGATTTCAATCTGACACCCTGGTCCTTCGCCCTCCAGGACTTTGACAAGCGCAGCGGCCTGACCCGGCGGGATCGGGCAATCTTCAGCTGGCCGGCCCAGCCCTTCTGGGGTGGTAAGCTCCGCGCACCTGCCCCCTTCCTGCCCATTGATCACGTCTATGCCGGATCAGCCTGGCGGACCGTCAGCATAACCCGAGGCCCGAAGCGGGGTTCGGATCACTATCCCCTTGTCATGGTGCTGGCACCCGCAAGTCAGATCCCGGCCAGCTAGCTCAAGCCAGCGATTTCCCGGCACAGATTCTCACGGGCCTGGACCTCGAAGCGCTGACGCAGGGCCGGGTCAGGATAGATGAACCTGGCCGCAAGGAACGACTTCAGAACCGCGGAACGGCCCAGCTGCCAGCCTTCTTCGGAGACATGAGCGTATTCTTCCCGCATCGCACGGGCATAGGCGTCGTAGGCATCTGGCCCGGCCCCGAGAATGGCCAGGTCGATAGATACAAGAATCTCACCCAGCCGGTCTTCTTCCTCGACCTCGTGCTTCGCCGTCAGACGGATCAGGCGGGCGATCTCTTCACGGGCGTGAATCGAAACATCGAAATCCCGCAGGTCCCGCCGTGCCATCTCGGCGCTGAGGGCCTCATTATCCTTGGCCACGGGGTCATGGACAGCGTCATGCCACCAGATGGCGAAGGTCAGGACCTGACGCTCGCTGTCCATGAGATCGGGGACCTCATCGAGAAGCGCCAGGCACTGCTCTATATGTCGGCGTGTATGATAACGCCGATGAGGCTCGGCATAGGCGGCCTCAAGAGATGGGGTCACGCGTCTGCCGCAACCTTCATGGAAACGATCTTGCCCGGGGCGCGCGGCGGTTCTCCCTTGGGAAGACCATCCACAAGATCCATGCCCTCAACCACTTCCCCCCAGACCGTATACTGGCCATCCAGGAAGGTGGCATCATCGAAGCAGATGAAAAACTGGCTGTTTGCCGAATTCGGATTGGCAGTCCGCGCCATGGAACAGACACCCCGGATGTGAGGCTCGCGGGAAAATTCAGCCGGCAGGTTCGGTTTCGAAGAGCCCGAAGTTCCGGTCCCGGTCGGGTCTCCACCCTGGGCCATGAAGCCCGGGATCACCCGGTGAAAGACGACGCCGTCATAAAAACCCTCGCGGGCCAGTTCCTTGATCCGGTTGACGTGCTGGGGAGCCAGGTCCGGCCTGAGCTTGATGGTGACGGTTCCGGCTTCGAGCGCCATGTGCAGAGTATTTTCGGGATCCATCACTTTACCTCCGATGGGATTTGTATGGCGCAGGCCGTGAAATCGGCCCCCATGATATTGCGAACGCGGGCCACTTCCGCCGTGAACCAGGCACTGTGCGGATCAATCACCTTGACCTTGGGACGACCGGCCGCAGGCATGTCCGCCAGCATCTGCACCTTCACCATCCGGTCCCGGGGTTCTTCTACGGGCTCGCCTGTCTTGATTGCGCGAATGGCGTCAAGGCCAGAGATCATGCGTCCGAAGGCCGTGTAGCGTTTTTCAAGTGAGGGATAGGCCTGACGCATGAGGAAGAACTGGCTGTTGGCGCTGTCGGGGTCGCCGCCTCGGGCCATGCCCGCGACCCCGGGACAATAGAGCGCCCAGCCTGAGACCTTGCCGTCGGCCGTCATGGCCATCAGCATGCTGCTCTGGGTCATGACGGGCAGAGCCCCGATGAATCCGATATCAGCGACCGTCTGGTCGGCCACCTGAACGAAGGGCGTCTGTGCCCCCCTTCGGAAGGTGAACTCGGCGGCGAGATCGGGCTGTTCAGACCCACCTGTGCCATCCTCCTTGGGGTCGCCGGTCTGGGCCATGAAAAGGTCGATGACCCTGAAGAAACTGCGACCGTCATAAAAGCCTTTGCGGACAAGTCCCTTCACCCGCTCCACGTGACGGGGGGCAACTTCAGGGCTGAGCTCGACAACGATCCTGCCCCTGGTGGTGTCGATCACCATGGTGTTTTCCGGATCGGGTGCACGCCAGTCACCGGATGCGGGCTGGATAACGGAAGCTGGAACCGCAGGTGTCGGCTCTGGTGCCGCGCAGGCTGCACTGGAAAGGGTCATGGCCAACAGGGCCGTAAAGGCAACAGATCGGATCATGGGGTCACTCGAATGGGAGACAGAGCGGGCATCCAACCTGCGGTTGGAATTCAGCCGTTTTGAGGCGAGGTCCGGCCGACCTTTGCCAGCAGGGCTTCTTTGACCCGGGGGCTTACAAACTTGCTCACATCACCGCCCAGGATGGCGATTTCCTTGACGAGCTTGGAAGCTATGGCCTGATGCCTGGGATCAGCCATCAGGAAGACGGTCTCGATTTCCCGATCCAGCTGCTGGTTCATGGCCGTCATCTGGAACTCGAATTCGAAATCCGCCACAGCGCGGAGCCCCCGCACGATGACATTGGCGCCAATCTGTCGGGCAAAGTGCATTGTCAGGCCTTCATAGGGCATGACCACCACTTCTGTTGTCCCGACCAGGGCCGCAGCCTCGGCCTCCACAATGGCCACCCGCTCAGCGAGGCTGAACATCGGCCCCTTGCCCGTATTGATCGCCACACCGAGGACCAGCTTGTCCACCAGCTTCACGGCCCGACCGATTATGTCGATATGACCATTATGGATGGGATCGAACGTCCCCGGATAAAACCCAATACGGGTTGCCATGTGACCTGATCCCCAACCGGCTCTTGAATGGCCTTTCGCTGCCCTGCGAAGGATTGGCAAGTCTAAACTTGCCGATGATGCAGATGATTATGCGTCCTGCCCCTCGGAATCACCCGTATCGTCGTCCCCGCCCTGGTCTGCCAGTCGCTCGACGGAGACCACGTGCTCATCGGTCGCCGTGCGGAAAATGGTGACCCCCTGGCTGTTACGACCAACAACCCGGACCTGGGACACCGGCGTACGGATCAGTTGTCCCTGATCGGTAACCAGCAGGATTTCGTCATGCTCCTCCACCGGGAAGGACGCCGCAAGACGCCCGCCTTTTTTGGAAAGGTCCTGAGCCAGTAGCCCCTGCCCGCCCCGACCGGTGCGGCGGAACTCATAGGCAGATGTCCGCTTGCCGAAGCCTTCCGTGGAAACGGTCAGGATCTGCTCTTCGGCAGCGCCCAGATCGGCAATCCGTTCCAGGCTGAGGGAAACGATGTCTTCCCCATCGGTTTCATCCTCATCTGCCGGCGCGACGACATCTTCCCCATCACCGGCTTCTGCGCCAAGGGCTGCCCGACGCATGGCATTGGCATGCTTCACATAGGCGGCACGCTCGGCGGCCGTGGCGTCAACCGAGCGCAATACGGCCATGGAAATGACCCTGTCGGTTTCCGCGAGACGGATGCCGCGCACGCCGGTGGACTCCCGACCGGCAAAGACCCGGACCTCTTCCGTCGCAAAGCGGATGCAGCGACCGAGCGCCGTGGTGAGAAGGATGTCATTCTGGGCAGCGTTGCAAAGGCCTACGCCGATGATGGAGTCGCCCTCGTCCAGCTTCATGGCGATCTTGCCATTGCGGTTGATCTGCACGAAGTCCGAAAGCTTGTTCCGGCGGACCCCGCCAGATTGGGTGGCGAACATCACGTCAAACCGATCCCAGGTCGCCTCATCCTCTGGCAGGGGCAGAATGGAGGTTATGGATTCACCGGGCTCGATCGGGAACAGGTTGATGAAGGCCTTGCCACGGGAGGTCGGGGTGCCGACCGGCAAACGCCAGACCTTGAGCTTGTAGACCTTGCCGCCCGAAGAGAAGAACAGCATGGGCGTGTGGGTCGAAGCGGAGAAGACCCGGGTGACAGCATCCTCGTCTTTTGTCGACATGCCCGAACGGCCTTTTCCGCCCCGGTGCTGGGTCCGGTAGGTAACGAGCGGGGTCCGCTTCACATAACCGCCATGGGTCACGGTAATGACCATGTCCTCCCGGGCGATCAGATCCTCGTCTTCCACATCGGCATCGCCATCGACGATTTCGGTGCGGCGTGGAACAGCATAGGCATCACGGACTTCGACCAGTTCGGACCGGACAATCGCCATGATGTTCTCACGGGAGGACAGGGTGGTCAGGTGTCCCTGGATCAGGTCTGCCAGGCTACGGGCCTCAGCAAAGATTTCATCGCGCCCCAGACCTGTCAGCCGCGACAGGGTCAGGGCAAGAATGGCGCGGGACTGCTCGTCGGTCAGGCGGATATTGCCCCCCGCCACCACAAAGCTGCGGGGGTCGGCGATAAGCTCCACAAGCGGCAGCATGTCGCCTGCGGGCCAGTCGCGCGCGACCAGGCGCTCACGTGCCTCGGCAGGGTCCTTGGAAGAGCGGATGATGTGGATGAACTCGTCAATATTGGCCACGGCAATCGCAAGACCGACCAGGACATGGCCACGATCCCGCGCCTTGCTGAGCTCGAACTTGATCCGACGGACCACAACCTCTTCGCGGAACCCCACGAAGGCGGTGATCATGTCCAGCAGCCCCATCTGACGCGGACGTCCCCGATCAAGGGCCAGCATGTTCACACCAAACGAACTCTGAAGGGGCGTAAACCGATACAGCTGGTTCAGCACCACATCGGCCGACGCATCGCGCTTCAGTTCGACCACCACCCGCATACCGTCACGGTCGCTCTCGTCGCGAAGGTCCGATACGCCCTCAATGCGCTTTTCGCGGACCAGTTCAGCG
This sequence comes from uncultured Alphaproteobacteria bacterium, assembly GCA_903928755.1. GTDB lineage: Bacteria > Pseudomonadota > Alphaproteobacteria > Caulobacterales > Caulobacteraceae > Phenylobacterium. The sequence continues at coordinate 5,026 of CAIYSH010000141.1, forward strand.
ATCCGTTCAACCAGCGAGGCCTTGTTCACCTGAAAGGGTATCGCCGTGATGATGATGGCTTCGCGATCCTTGCGGATATCCTCGATCGCGGCCTTTCCCCGGATGATGACCGGCCCACGGCCCGTCATCAACGCATTCCGCGCGCCAGTCCGGCCAATGATTTCGCCACCTGTCGGAAAATCAGGTCCGGGAACGATATCCAGCAAGCGGTCGAGACCGACCTCGGGATCGTCGACATAGGCCAGGCAGGCATCAACAATTTCGCCCAGGTTATGCGGTGGGATATTTGTGGCCATGCCGACGGCAATCCCGCCAGCACCGTTCACGAGAAGGTTGGGTATCCGCGACGGCAGGACGACGGGCTCGGACTCCGAGCCGTCATAGTTTTCCTTGAAATCGACTGTATCCTTGTCCAGGTCCGCCAGGATCGACATGGCAGCCTTGGTCAGACGACACTCGGTGTATCGCATGGCCGCCGGGGGGTCATTGTCCACGGATCCGAAATTGCCCTGACCGTCGATCAGCAGCAGCCCCATCGAAAACGGCTGGGCCATGCGGACCAGGGTATCATAGATCGCGACGTCGCCGTGCGGGTGATACTTACCCATGACATCACCGACGACCCGGGCTGACTTCACATAGGAACGATCAGGGGTGTGCCCCTGCTCATTCATCGAGAACAGGATCCGGCGGTGAACCGGCTTTAGGCCATCGCGCACGTCGGGCAGGGCCCGGCTGACAATGACGCTCATGGCGTAGTCGAGGTAGGAGCGCCTCAGCTCATCCTCAATCGCGATCGGGGCTATGCCCCCGAGCCGACCGTCCGGAGACGGGGTATTTTGATCATCACTCAAGGGAAAGGTAAGCCCTTAGAATCGGACAGGAATTCGTCGCCCCTTGATAGCATTCACCAGCCTGGAAAACCAACAGGACTCCGGGCCGTCCTCAAATCATCCAAAGATCTGAAAACGCCGCCCGACATTCGCCAGACCAAACGGGCAAAAGACCATAACTAGTCAGCAAAAACAGTGAGCTATGCTCGACCTAGAACGGAATTTCGTCATCCAGATCGGCCGAGAAATCCTCACGCGGACCAGACCCCTGGCTTGCACGCCCCCCTCCGAATCCGCCACCGCCGCCGGCATAGTCGTCCGTCGTACGCCCACTACCTGCGTCATCGCCGCCACGGCCACCCAGCATGGTCAGTTCCCCGCGGAACTTCTGCAGGACGATTTCCGTCGAGAACTTCTCGACGCCTGACTGATCCGTCCACTTGCGGGTCTGGATCGCGCCTTCGATATAAACCGTTGATCCCTTGCGGAGATAGCTTTCCGCAACCTTCACCAGGTTCTCATTGAAGATGACGACCCGGTGCCATTCGGTCTTTTCCTTCCGCTCGCCCGACGTGCGGTCCCGCCAGGATTCCGATGTGGCAATGCGGAGATTGGCCACGCGATCGCCTGATCCCAGGCTCCGGATTTCAGGATCGGCACCGAGGTTGCCCACCAGAATGACCTTGTTGACGCTTCCCGCCATGAGACTTTCCTGTCGTTTCCGTAGTTTTCAAACAAGATCAGGCTAGCCAAGGGCAATCACCTGATCAACCAAAATGTTCTATATTCGTTCATGCATCGCGCAGGCGGCCGGACCTTATTGCGGCATGGCCCCCGGTAGAGCCAACCGCCCGTCGCCGGTCCTGACCAGGGCCAGGTAACGATGGGATTCCAGGGAGGGTGCCGTGAAAATCCCCTCCGGCTGCAGGAATATGAAATTGCCCTGATAGGCACCGACAATCTGCCTCTGGGTCCCGCCCAGGGCGAGGAACTTGAGGCGCATGGCCTCCAGTGCCGCCGCACAGTGTTCCAGATCCTTCTGGGTCGACATCATCCTGTTATACTTCAGGGTCCCGTCCTTCAGCGGCTGAACCTGATAACAGACATTGGGATCCCCCGGCGGGCGCGTCCTGGCCGTGCAGGAGACGAGAGCCAGGCTTGCCAGGGCCAAGGCCAGGCATGAAAGGGGTTTCAGCGCAGTCATGTCTAAGGCCTGTCCATCCGAGTCACTCTTCTTATGACCTTAGGGGACAGGTGCCACCACGCAATTCGGCGACTGCTCTGTCAGCGGGGAAAAGGTGCGATTGTCGGTGGATGACTCCACCCGACCGGCGACGAGACGCAGGGTCATGGATCCCCACCGCCCATATGCAGCGTCGCCAGAGTGGACACAGCGGCCGTTGAACAACACCTGCACGCAGGCGTCCAGACTGGCCTCTGCCGGGGTTTTCCGCCAATCCCCTGCGGCATAGCGCCAGCAGGTATCCGGGGCAGATCTTGAGCTCCGCCTGTCCGCTCCGTCAGAGGCATCCACTGTAACAGGCTCAGCTGTAACGATTTCCTTTGGAGGCAGCGGGGTCAGGTCAACCCCGGCCCCCTGGGCTGCCGCAAGGTTTCCGCCCGGATCAACGCCAACATCCAGGGCCCCGGTCGCAACGCCATTTTTCTTGGCACACTCGGCAAGGGTGGCCTCGCCAACAAACCTGCCCCCGACAAAGCACCGCAGATGCGCCATGGGATCCAGCGCCCGCCCGACATCCGTCTTGGTTTCAACAACAAGCCCTGCCTGGGATGCGGGTGGCGGAACGGAGGCGTCTTTCTCGTGGGCCCGGGACAGCAGAACAGCCCCTGCAAGTCCGGCCAGCAGGGCGACCAAGGCACCGCAGCCCACAAGAAAATAGGGCCGCGACCTCAGTGCCTGCCAAATCGCTTCCATACGTCCAGCCAGATCCCAATCCATTCCAACCGACTGTCAGAATGCCGAAA
>CAIYSH010000142.1 GCA_903928755.1 uncultured Alphaproteobacteria bacterium
CGACCCGGAATACGACCTTGTTCTGCTCGGAAAGCAGGGTGGCCTTTTCCGTGATCACCGGCGCGAGGACGGTGTCATAATGACGGGCGGAGGGATTGGCCATCAGGCGGCTTCCTTCTCAGCGAAACGTGCGTTGATCGCTTCAACCGCGTCCGTGGTCAGGACCAGCGTCTGGCGACGGAGCACGTCATAGACATTGAGACCGGCATTGGGCAGCACATCCACGTTCGGAATGTTGCGGGCGGCCAGCTTGAAGTTGTTATCCACTTCGACGCCGCCGATGACCAGGGCATTGATGAGGCCGATCTTGCCGAGCTGCTCGCGCAGGCCGGCGGTCTTGGCTTCCTTCAGCGCGAGGCTGTCGACGATTACGAGAGTGCCGGACTTGGCCTTTGAAGAGAGGGCATGGCGGAGCGCCATGGCCCGGATCTTCTTGGGCAAGTCAAAGGCGTGGCTGCGGACGACCGGGCCGTGTGCCTTTGCACCGCCGACGAACTGTGCTGCGCGCCGGGAACCGTGACGTGCGCCGCCGGTGCCCTTCTGCTTGTACATCTTCTTGCCCGTACGGGAGACCTCGTTACGCACCTGGATCTTGTGCGTACCGGCGCGGCGCTTGGCGAGTTGCCAGGTCACGACACGCTGGAGGATATCGCCGCGAATATCTTCGATACCGAAAATGGCGTCGGAAAGCTCAATCGAGCCCCCCTTCCCGCCGTCCAGTTTGATGACGTCGAGTTTCATTATTCTTGACCCTCGGCTTGCGGCGCTTCAGCGGGAGCTTCTTCCGCGGCGGCGGGAGCCGCTGCAGCCTGGCCTGCCTTGCGGAAAGCACCTGGCATCGGAAGATCGGCCGGAGCCTTGACCTTCACGGCATCCCGGATCTTCACGAAGGAGCCCTCGGTCCCGGGCACGGCACCCTTCACGAGGATAAGACCCCGCTCGGTGTCGATACGCCAGATTGTGACATTGAGGGTCGTGACGGTTTCCTGACCGAGGTGGCCAGCCATCTTCTTGCCCTTGAAAGTCTTGCCTGGATCCTGCCGCTGCCCAGTCGACCCGTGGGCACGGTGAGACACCGAGACCCCGTGGGTGGCGCGCATGCCGCCGAAATTCCAGCGCTTCATGGCACCGGCAAAGCCCTTACCCACCGTCGTCCCGGTAACGTCGACCTTCTGGCCGGCCAGGAAGTGATCGGCTGTAAGTTCAGCCCCCACATCGATCAGGTTTTCCGGAGACACGCGGAACTCCGCGAGCTCCTGCTTGGGCTCAACCTCAGCCTTGGCGAAATGTCCGCGAAGGGCCTTGGTGGTGTTCTTGGCCTTCCTGGCGCCAGCTCCGAGCTGGAGGGCGACATAGCCGTCTTTTTCCTGGGTCCGCTGAGCGGTGACCGAGCAGCCTTCAAGGCTGAGGACGGTCACCGGCACATGGGTTCCCGCTTCATCAAAGAAGCGCGCCATGCCCAGTTTCTTGGCGATCAAGCCGGTACGCATCGACCGATCCCTTACAGCTTGATCTCGACGTCCACACCAGCGGACAGATCGAGCTTCATCAGCGCGTCTACAGTCTGCGGGGTGGGATCGACGATATCGAGCACGCGCTTGTGCGTGCGGATTTCGAACTGCTCGCGCGACTTCTTGTCGATGTGCGGCGAGCGGTTGACGGTGAATTTATTGATGTGCGTTGGCAGGGGTATAGGCCCCCGCACTGTCGCGCCGGTACGCTTGGCCGTGTTTACGATCTCGCGTGTGGAATGATCCAGCACGCGGTGATCGAAGGCCTTGAGCCGGATGCGGATGTTCTGACGATCCATATCGCTCTTCAGTTTCCCCTACAGACGTCGAACCGTCCGCGTGACTTTGACCATTTCAAAGACCAACCCGTGCGCCCCCTTTCGAGAGAGGCACCCGTACGCGTAAGTCCGCTAAAACGACGTTAGACCCACGCGACGACGCCGCCTGGGTCTTAACTATTTCCCCGAATTCCTTGGAACCTGGGGCGTTTTGCGGGCCGCGTCTGCACTCCGGATCACTCTGGAATGCACAGCCGGTCCAACAAGAGGCGCGTCTATACGTGTGCGACTCGGTGCCGTCAAGGGCTCCAGCGCCCCTATTCCCCTTGGGGCCACATTAACGAAGGGGCGTAGACGATGTGAGGCTGAGGGCACCATCGAGATTGCGGTAAACCACCATGCGCCAGCGGCTGCCGTCCATGAGTGTCAGATCCAGCTGGTAGTTCAGACCAGCAACAACCTGGCTCTGAACGGCGTCCAGGGACTTCAGAGACGCCTCAGGGCGGTTCATGGCCCTGACGGCAAAGGCAGCGGCCGCCCTGGCCTCCGGGTCGACAGCAGAGGCATGCCAGCCCCCCGCCAGTGGCGGTGGCTCAGGCAGTCCCGCAGGTGGCACTGTAGGTGCGCAGCCTGCAAGACCCACTACGGCCGCGCAAACCGCAATGCTGCGCTTGAATTCCTGGACCATGTGACGGTGCTCCATTCTACCTGGGGGCGACGATAGGATTAATGCCTGTAGCCGCCAAGTAGCCTTATACCGATTTGGTCTTGCCTAATTCACTGACCGGGGCAGATCATCCTCTGGCGGCG
>CAIYSH010000143.1 GCA_903928755.1 uncultured Alphaproteobacteria bacterium
TCCGCTGACGAAACTAGCTTGTCGCCGCCTCATTGGTGAGGCCGACTCTGGGGATGACAAGCATGCAAGGCAGGATGCAGGACTGGCCGCTGACCGTGGATCGTATCCTGGACCACGCCGCGTCCTGGCATGGGGATCGCGAGATCGTTTCGCGCTCGGTAGAGGGACCCATTGTCCGCACGACCTATGGCGAAGTGCACAAGCGCGCCAAGCGGGTTTCCAATGTGCTGAAGGCCCTTGGGGTCGTGCAGGGCGACCGGGTCGCCACACTGGCCTGGAACACGGCCCGCCACCTCGAGACCTGGTATGGCATTATGGGCATTGGCGCGGTCTGCCATACCCTGAACCCGCGCCTGTTTGCCGAGCAGCTGGTCTACATCATCAATCATGCGGAGGATAAGGTCCTCTTCACGGACATGACCTTCCTGCCGATCCTCAACCAGATCCGCAGCCAGATCCCGACGGTCAAGCACATCATCGTTTTCGCTGGCACGGATCGTATGACCGACGAGGTCCCGGGTGCCCTCTGCTATGAAGCCCTGGTTGAAGAATCCTCAGAGAACTGCGTCTGGGGTGGCTTTGACGAAAACATGCCGGCCGGCCTTTGCTATACCTCGGGCACCACGGGCAATCCCAAGGGCGTGCTTTATTCCCACCGCTCGAACTTCCTGCATACCCTGGTGACCATGGGCGCAGATGTCCTGGGCATTGGTGCCTGCGACACCGTCCTGCCGGTGGTGCCGATGTTCCACGCCAATGCCTGGGGGGTCGCCTTCTCGGCGCCGGCCGTGGGGGCCAAGCTGGTCATGCCCGGCCAGAAGCTGGACGGCGCCTCGATCCATGAACTGCTGGAGACCGAACAGGTCACCTTTTCGGCCGCTGTGCCGACCGTCTGGCAGATGCTGCTCAATCACCTGCGGGAAACCAAGGGGACCCTCTCCACCCTCAAGCGCGTGGTGATTGGCGGATCGGCCGTGCCGGAAGCCATTGTCCGCGCCTTCCGTGATGAATACGGAGTCAGCGTCACCCACGCCTGGGGCATGACTGAAACCTCGCCCCTGGGCACCCAGGCCACGCCCAACCACATCATCGCGGCCATGAGCGCAGAGGATCAGCTGAAGTATCAGCTGAAGCAGGGTCGTCCGCCCCTGGCCATCGACCTCAAGCTGGAAGACGACGACGGCAAGCTGCTGCCCCGGGACGGCCACACCTTCGGCAAGCTGATGGTCAAGGGCCCCTTCGTGGTCGGCGAATATTTCCGTGGCGACGGTGGCGATATCCTGGACAAGGACGGGTTCTTCGACACCGGGGACGTCGCGACCCTGGATTCCAATGGCTTCATGCAGATCACCGACCGCTCCAAGGACGTGATCAAGTCTGGCGGGGAATGGATCAGCTCGATCGAGATCGAGAATATCGCTGCGGGCCACCCCAAGGCCGATCTGGCCGCCGTGATCGGCGTCTTCCATCCCAAGTGGGACGAGCGGCCTCTTCTGCTGGTGAAGCTCAAGGCCGGCGTCGAGGCCACCAAGGAAGAGTTCCTGAAATTCCTCGAAGGCAAGATTGCCAAGTGGTGGACCCCCGACGATGTGGTCTTCGTGGACGACATTCCCCTGGGGGCGACCGGCAAGATCGACAAGAAGCTGATCCGGCAGCGTATGGCTGACTATGTCCTGCCGACGGGGGCAGCCGCCGCTGCAGCGGCGACGGTCACCAAGGCCCTGGCGGCCCCACCGGAGCCGAGGATCTATGCGCCTGAAAGCCTCGTTGAGGCCCCGGCCCCCGTGGCCTTCCCGGATCTGGAGCCGACGCCGGCGCCTGAAACGGACCTGGCCAGCTTGCCCAGCCCGGAAGGCCTGACCGCGGCAGACTTCCGGTCCGCCTCACCGCCGGCCCATCAGGCAAAACGGGCCTGGCTCGGCAGTTATCTGAATTTCGCCCTGGGACTGGCCCTGGTTCCCGCCTCGATCATTCTGGGGGTTGCGGCATTTACCCAGCTGGGCGTCATCAGCAACGTCCGGGGCCTGGGACTGAATCTGCTCCACCTGGCTCCGCTTATGGCACAGGCCAGCCTGGTCACGGCCGCACTGGGTGTGATCGGCGCGCTTGTGGCAGGTTTCCGTCGGCATGGCATGAGGGCCCTGCTGATCCTGGCCCTGGCCTTCGCAACCGTGGGCTTCTTCGCCTGGGCCAGCCAGGTCCTGTCACGGCCTGCGGCCGCGGTGGTCCAGCCCGCCGAGGTGCGTCTGGACCTGACTGCGCCTCAAGCCAACCGGTAGTCGGCGTCCAGATCTGCAGGACCGTCGGCGATCACAATGCCGCGGTTCACCAGGTCGATCATGTGACCCAGCACGGACCGGGCTGCGGCCGGGTGCAGGCGGGGGTCGACCGCGGCGTACAGGACCGGCACCATGTCCTTGATGCGGGTCTGGCCGCCTTTCAGCGCCCCCAGAACCTGGGCCTCGCGATCCCGGCGATGGGCGATATAGGCGTCGATGAACGGGGTGACTTCGGTGACGGGGGGGCCATGGGTCGGCCAGAGGGTGGTGAACTCCCGGGCCTTCACCGTCTCCAGACTGTTCATGTAGTCGGTCATGTCGCCGTCCGGTGGCGAGACCACCGTCGTTGACCAACCCATGATGTGGTCGCCAGAGAGCAGGGCGTTCTCTTCCTTGAGGGCGAAGCAGATGTGATTTGAGGTATGGCCTGGTGTGGCAATGGCTTCGACGGTCCAGCCCGGGCCCGACAGGATCTGACCTCCGCCGCACAGGCTGATATCCGGGGCGAACCCGAAATCGGCACCGGCCTCGGTGATGACGCTGTCCCTGGCCCCGGGCACTTCAACCGCGCAGCCATAGATGGTTGCGCCGGTCTTTTCCTTCAGCGGCCCGGCCAGGGGCGAGTGGTCCGAGTGGTGGTGGGTGATCAGGATGTGGGTGATGGTTTCCCCCGCCGTGGCCGCCAGAATGGCATCCAGATGGGCGGGCAGGTCCGGACCAGGGTCGACCACGGCGACCTCGCCCCGGCCAATGATGTAGGTGCCTGTGCCCAGATAGGTAAAGGGGCCGGGATTGTTGGCCACTACCCGCCGGATCAGGGGTGAGACCTGATCGCAGACGCCATATTCGAATTTGATTTCACGGACATAAGGAATCATCGGCGGGTCCTTTGGCGGCCTGGTTCTTGCGCTGAGGGGCTCAGTATTCGGGTTTCCAGGCGCATTTGATGGTCAATCTGGCGATATTTGTTTCAAAACGGCTGCAGCGTATCGCCTTCGCCATTCTGTGTCTCATGGTGGTGCAGCTGGTTGCGGCCGCGACGGCGACCACGCCTGTTCCACCTGGAGCGATGCGCATCCCCATCCACCTTGCCCGCAACTAGCGGGGCAGGACGCTGGAGAGGTCGTAGCCTGCGGCTTCGCCCAGGGCGACCAGTTCGTCCCGGGTCCGGTCCCCGGCCAGGGTCTGGCCCAGTGACCAGGTGACGATGGACCGTGTTCCTGACCGGCAGAAGGCCAGAACGCGGCCGCTGTGGCTTTCCAGCAGGTGTCGTTCTTCCTCGACCTGATCCAGGGTCGGTGATCCCCGGACCGGGATATGGGCATAGGCCAGGCCAGCCGCCATCGCTGCGGCTTCCATCAGGGCGCTTGAAGGCTGGCTGGGGTCCTCGCCATCAGGCCGGTTGTTGATCACCAGGCTGAAGCCCTCTGCTGCCGCAATCGCCATATCGCCCAGTGCCACCTGCGGGGCGACGGAAATCTGGTCAGTAACGCGGGTAAATTTCGACATTATGGCGGGTCCGTTTGGGCTTGGTTGACATCATCGGGGGGCAATGGACATTGCGCAATCTCTGACCGATCAAAAGGTCTCAAAGCGAGTCGTTTTTCCGGATGTTGGGCTTCATAGGTCGTCGGCTGCTTGTGGCCATTCCGACCCTGTTTCTGGTGGTCACCGTCGCCTTCTTCATGATGCGGGCTGCCCCGGGCAGTCCGTTTGACCTTGATCGAAAGCTCTCGCCTGAAATCGAGCAGAACATCAAGGCAAGGTATGGGCTCGATAAGCCGATCATCGTCCAGTACGCCGACTATGTCACAGGCGTCCTGCACGGCGATTTCGGGCCTTCCCTGAAATACAAGGACAAGTCTGTCCTGCAGATCCTGCAGGAGAATTACCGGGTCAGCATGATCCTCGGCGGTTCGGCCATGACCCTTGCCGCCGTCATCGGCATGACCCTGGGGATCATGGCCGCCCTGCGCCAGAACGGCTGGGTGGATTACGGGGTCATGGGGGTGGCCATCCTGGGGGTCTGCATTCCGACCTTCGTTACGGCTCCCCTGCTGGTCCTGCTGTTCGGGTCAATCCTGCAGTGGCTGCCCAATGGTGGCTGGAATGGCGGTGCCCTCCAGAACCTGATCCTGCCGGTCGCCGTGCTGGCCATGCCGCAGATCGCCATCATTTCGCGCTTTACCCGGGCCGGGATGGTCGAGGTCCTGACCTCCAACTATGTCCGGACGGCCCGGGCCAAGGGCCTGCCGGTCCACCGTATCGTCACCCATCACGCCCTGCGTGCCGCGGTCCTGCCCCTCGTCAACTATCTGGGCCCTGCCAGTGCCGGCCTGCTGACCGGGTCCCTGGTGGTGGAAAAGATCTTCAACCTGCCAGGCCTGGGGAAGTTTTTCGTGATCAGCGCCATGCAGCGCGACTACACGGTGGTCATGGGCATGGTCATCTTCTATGCAGCCCTGGTTCTGTTCCTGAACCTGATGTCCGACCTTGCCCTGGCCGTTCTCGATCCGCGGGTGAGCCTGTCGTGAGCACGATCGAAATTCCTGCAGCAGGCATTCCCGCGGTCGTTCACGGGCGCAGCCTCTGGGATGTTGCCCTCCGGCGTTTGATGCGCAACCGCGCGGCTTTGACCGGTATGGTCATACTGTGTCTTCTGGTCCTGGCCGCGACGTTCGGCCCGGCCCTGGTTCCCTTCACCTATGATGCCGTCAACAAGAATGACGTCTGGGCACCGCCCCTGACACAGGGGCACCTGCTCGGGGCTGACGCCCTGGGGCGGGACCTTCTGGCCCGGCTGCTCACCGGCCTGCAGGTCTCGCTGATGATCGGCATGGTGGCGACCATGGTGTCCCTGGTGATCGGCGTGGCCTGGGGGGCCATTGCCGGCTATCTCGGCGGCGTGGTCGATGAAGTGATGATGCGCATTGTCGATGTCCTCTATGCCCTGCCGTTCATCTTCTTCGTCATCCTGCTGATGGTCACCTTCGGCTCGAACATCGTGCTGATCTTCGTGGCCATCGGGGCGGTGGAGTGGCTGACCATGAGCCGGATCGTGCGCGGCCAGACCCTGTCTCTGAAGCACAAGGAATTCATCGAGGCGGCACGGGCGGCCGGCCTGACCCAGGGGGCCATCATCATCCGGCACATTGTCCCCAACCTGCTGGGTCCGGTCATGGTCTATGTGACCCTGACCATTCCGGCGGTCATCCTGGCTGAAAGCTTCCTGTCCTTCCTCGGGCTTGGGGTCCAGCCGCCGGCCGCATCCCTGGGCACCCTGATCGCCGGTGGGGCGCAGGACATGGAGCTGGCCTGGTGGCTGCTGGTCTTTCCGGCCCTGACCATGGTGGTGACGCTGATGTCCTTCAACTTCATCGGCGACGGTTTGCGCGACGCCATTGACCCCAAGGACCGGTAGCCTCTATCGCGAGGCGGAAATTCGCGCGGCAGTCCGCCGCCCAGAGGTTCGATCCCATGGCTTCCGCCCCTCCCACGCCGGACGGCGCCTACAACGCCGCAGGCACAGCCTTTCAGGCCGGACGTCTGGACGAGGCCCATAGCATCCTGCTCCCTTGGGTTCAGGCTGGCGTTCCCGACGCCCGGCTTCACGGCCTGCTGGGCTTTGTCCTGCGGCGTTCCGGCGATGTCCCCGGCGCCGAAGCCGCCCTGGCCAGTGCGCGCAGGCTTGCCCCCCTGGAGCTGGTCTACATCCTGGCCCAGGGCGAGCTGATGACAGCAGTCGGCCGGATGGCCGAGGCGGAAACGGCCTATCGCGATGTTCTGGCCCTCGCACCGCCGCGTGCCACCGGTCAGCCCCTGGCCAAGCCCGTCCTGGACGCCCTGGAGGGTCTGGCCTCGGCCCTGCTGGCCCAGGGGCGACCCTCCGAAGTCCTCCCCTTCCTGCAGGCAGAGGTCGACGCCGGCAGCCGGGACCTGCGCCTGTTGTTCCTGCAGGCCCAGATCCATCGTGCTCTGGGCCAGCCGGAAGCCGCCCTGGAAATCTTTGAGCAATGCGTTCGGGAACACCCGCAAAACCCATCCCTGCGACACAACCTTGCCGCCGGTTATGCGGATCTGCAGATGTGGCCGGAGGCTGAGCGGGCCTCGGCAGAGTCCTTCCGGCTGGGCGCCCGGGGTGAAGCCCCCTGGCTCGTGCGCGGCCGGGCCCTGACCGGCCTTGGACGCCTGTCCGAGGGCGAGGATATCTATCGTCAGGCGGTCGAGCAGGGGCTCGCCGGCGCAGAGATCCATCGGGATCTCTCCCAGCTGATCTGGATGCAGACCGGTGACCTCAAGGAATCCAGTGCACCCCAACGGGCGGTGCTGGCCAGGGATCCCCTGAATCTGGGCGCAACCACAGCCCTGGCCAAGCTGCATCAGGTCGCTGGAGACCTTGAAGGGGCCCAGGCCGTGGTCCGCAAGGCCCTGCAGGTCGGGGCAAGGGATGTGAGCCTGCACCTCCTGCTCAGCGACATTGATCTCTCCCTCGGGGATGCGGCATCCTCCCGGGCCGAGGCCGAGCGCGCCCGGGCGCTGGATCCTGAGCATCCGGGAACCTGGGCCCGTCTTTGCGATGCCGATCTGGCCCTGGGCCGACCTGACTCTGCGGCTGCGACGGTCGAGGAGATCCTCAGCTTTGATCCCCACAATGTCACGGCCACGGCGCGGCTGGCGACGGCCTACCGGCTGATGGGCGATCCCCGCTACAAGACCCTCTATGATTACGAGACAAGTGTGCAGACCTATGAGATCGAGACCCCGGCGGGCTGGTCCAGCCTGCCGGCCTATCTTTCTGACCTGGCGTCCCTGCTGACCCGCCTGCACAGCTTCCGCAAGGAGCCCTTCGACCAGTCCCTGCGCAATGGCAGCCAGACCTCCCAGAACTTCATGCGGTCGTCAGATCCCGTTCTGCAGGCTTTCTTCAAAGCGATTGATGCGCCGATCCGGGCTCACATGCAGCGGATTTCCAAAGTGCCTGGCCGTCTTGGTCGCCGGCATCTGGGTGACTACCGGATCGCCGGATGCTGGTCGGTCTTCCTGCGCCCGGAGGGTTTTCACGCCGGCCACATCCATCATCAGGGCTGGCTGTCATCGGCCTTCTACGTGGAAGTGCCGACCCAGCCTTCGCCGAATCCCCGGGCCGGCTGGATCAAGTTCGGCGAACCCGGTCAGCCGACCCAGCCAAAACTCGAGGCCGAACACTACATCCAGCCAAGGCCCGGCCTTCTGGCCCTCTTCCCAAGCCATATGTGGCACGGAACCGTGCCTTTCACCTCGCCAGAGCGGCGGATCACCATTGCCTTTGATGTGGTTCCAAGGATGCCGGTTCGTTGATTCGGACCGGAATGCCGGTCATTTCCCGTCCGGATTTCACCCCGGGGAAATTCGTGATTCGCCGGATTTCGAGCATTTGCGACCCAATCGTGCCTAATATGTGACTAAAAAGCGACACAAGGGAATCCATTCCGACCCTGCGTTGTTTTACGCGTTGACCCCGGCAGCCCCGGCCCCGTAACTCCGGCACA
>CAIYSH010000144.1 GCA_903928755.1 uncultured Alphaproteobacteria bacterium
ATCAATCGCTACCCGCACGAACTTTCAGGGGGCCAGAACCAGAGGGTGGGGATTGCCAGGGCGACCATCCTCAAGCCGCGCCTGGTCATCTGTGATGAGGCCGTTTCGGCGCTGGATGTGTCCATCCGGACCCAGATCATCGATCTGCTGATCAACCTGCAGAAACAGATGGGCATGGCCATGATTTTCATCAGCCACGACCTGGCCGTCGTTCGTGAAATCAGTCACCGGGTCATGGTCCTCTATCTTGGCCGCGTCATGGAAATGACTGACCGGGACAGGCTCTACGAAGGCGCCATCCACCCCTATACAAAGGCCTTGCTCTCGGCTGCACCCGTCGCGGATCCAAAAACGGCCCGGACCCGCACCAGACAGAAACTTCCCGGCACGATGGGTAGCCCGATGGATCCTGACAGTGGCCTGCGCTTCCTGCCGAGCGCCCGATTACCTGGCGGGCAGGGACAGGACTACACGCCGAAACTTGTCGAAATGGAAGTCGGCCACTGGGTTTCTGAATTCGATGCGGATCTGGTCCAGACACCCGCTTAAATCTGACGGCAACACTTCTCCCCTATCCGTCAAGGCAACCCAACGGCCGGAAGCCTTGACCTTGCAGATCGATGTCCTTCGACCCAGAGACCTGTCGGCAGAGGACATCGCACGCTGGGTGGAAATTCAGGGCATGGATCCAGCCCTGGATAGCCCCTTCCTGTCGCCATTCTGGGCCCAGACCGTGGAACGCGCCCAGGGCGACAGCAGACATGCTTTCAAGGTCGCCATCCTGCGGGACGGACAGAAGGCCAGGGGATTTTTCCCGGTCAGGGCCGGAAGACTGACCGCCCTGCCGGTCGGAGCCCCCTTCAACGACGCCCAGGCGGTGATCGCCGAACCGGGACTGGACGTCGACCCCTTGGCCCTGGTCAGCGCCCTGGGGGTCAAGCGCTATGACTTCACCCTTCAGATCGAGTCCCAGCGCGCCTTCGCGCCCTTTGCCCGGGGGCGCTGCGAGATACGTTTAGCCGAAATGCCTGACGGCTATGCCGCCTATGAAGCGGAAAAACGCGCCGGGGGTGAAAAGCTCTTCAAGAGAATGGCCACAAACCGGCGAAGGGCAGAGCGGGAATTCGGCGAGATCCGATTCGAGGCCCTCTCGAGCTCGAAGGCCGCCTTCGAAGTCCTGATGGAGGCAAAGTCCAGACAGTTACGCGGTGCCGGGCAAACAGACATTTTCGGACCCGCCTGGCCGCGCCGCATGCTGGAAGACCTGCTGGCGCGGCGCACGGCTGACTTTGGTGCCGTGCTCTTTACCCTGCACCTCGGCGGCAACCTTGCAGCTGTCCATCTGCACCTCCACACGCGCAGGACCCTGAACGCCTGGCTGATCACCCATGACCCCCACTTTTCGCAGGTTTCGCCGGGCATTCTCCTGTTTCTGGAGGTCCTGAAGTGGATGGACGGGGCGGGTCTGCATCGCATGGGTCTGGGGATCGGGGACTATCAATTCAAACGGGACCTGGGAACCGCCAGCCATTGGGTCACACACGGGACGGTTGGCCTGCCGTCACCCGTAACCTGGCTTCGGGAAGCCGCCTATGCCGCGAGCGCCCTTGCAGAGGCCCTGCCCCTGGGCAAATTCTCCGACTATCCCGCCCGGGCAAGGCGTCGGATCGATGTCATCCGCAGCCTCCGCTGACGTCGCAACATTGCCGCAGAGGCCATCCCCGTCTAGAGGTGGCCCCCTTTCCGCATCCAGACCCCATCGGGCTCAGCCATGACCCTTACTCTCGACGATATCCGCGCCGCGGCAGAGCGGCTGAAAGGGCGAATTGAGCGGACACCGCTCCGCCATTCCCGGACCTTGTCGGAAATTACCGGGGCCGAAGTCTGGGTGAAGTTCGAGAACCTGCAGTTCACCGCCGCCTACAAGGAGCGGGGTGCCCTCAATACCCTGCTTCAGCTCTCCGACAATGAAGCAAGGCGGGGCGTCATCGCCGCTTCGGCCGGCAATCACAGCCAGGGTCTGGCCTATCATGCGGCGCGCCTTGGCGTGCCCGTGACCATTGTCATGCCGAAATCGACCCCCTTCGTGAAGGTCCAGCAGACCCGGGCCCATGGCGCGGAAGTGGTGATTGACGGCGACAACTATGATGAATCCGCCGCCGTGGCCAAACGCATCTGCGACGAGCGGGAGCTGACCTTCGTCCACCCGTTCAACGACCTGCAGGTCATGGCCGGGCAGGGCACGGTCGCCCTCGAAATGTTTGAGGACCAGCCTGACCTTGAAATCCTGCCCATCCCCATTGGCGGGGGCGGTCTGATCGCCGGCTGCGCCACAGCGGCCAAGTCCCTCAACCCCAATGTGAAGATCATCGGGGTCGAGCCGGCCATGTATCCGTCCTTCACTTCGAAGATGCGCGGCGTGGCCATGAGCTCCAGCGGCGGCGCCACCATTGCCGAGGGCATTGCCGTCAAGCAGGTTGGTGAGCTCAGCTACAGCATTGTCCGGCCGCTCATCGACGACATGCTGTTGATCGAGGAGCCCTATTTCGAACGCGCCGTCGCCCTGTTCTGCAATGTCGAGAAGACCGTGGTCGAGGGCGCCGGCGCTGCAGCCCTGGCGGCCCTGCTGGCCTATCCTGACAAGTTCCGCGGCAAGAAGGTCGGGGTGATCATCACCGGCGGCAATATCGACACCCGATTGCTGGCCTCGGTCCTGACCCGGGAACTTGTGCGCGAGCAGAGGCTGGTATCCCTGAGGATCATCGGCGACGACCGGCCCGGCCTGCTCGCCACTGTGTCGGCAGTCATCGGCCAGATGGGTGCGAACATTGTCGAGGTCGCCCACAACCGGCTTGCCCTGGACGTCCCCGCCAAGGGCGCGGAGTTCGACATCCTCATCGAAACCCGCGACGCCCAGCACACCCAGGAAATCATGGAAGTCCTGAGAGAAAAGGGCTATCCGCCTCGCGCCTTGGAGAGCCTTGCCCGATGAAGACCCGCTGGATGATTGCAGCCCTTGCCGCGCTTGCCCTCACGGCCTGCGCGCCGGACCGCGCGGCCATTACCGCGGCCTCGCAGGATGAAGGCCGGACCTTCCTGGCGACCAATGCCAGGGCCCAGGGCGTTGTGACCCTGCCGTCAGGTCTGCAGTACAGGATCGTCAAGTCAGGGCCGGCCGATGGCGTCAAGCCGATGCGCGGCGACGAGGTAAAGGTCAATTACGAAGGCAAGCTGATCTCGGGCAAGGTCTTTGACTCCTCCTACGAGCGGGGGATTCCTGCGGCCCTGCCCCTCGATGCCCTTGTTCCTGGCTGGATAGAGGCCCTTCAGCTCATGCGGCCAGGGGACGAGTGGATCCTCTATGTGCCATCCAATCTGGCCTATGGGGACAATGGTGCCGGAGAGATTCCTCCGGGCAGCACCCTGATCTTCAGGATTGAGCTTCTGGCTGTCCTGGCCGGGCCAGGACACACCCCGCAGGGCTGAGCCGGAGCTCACCCTTCGCGCTTGAGGGACGGAAACAGCCAGTAGACCGTCCAGCGGTCACCAAGAACCGGCGGAAAGTCCGGGTCGAAAAGGATGTGGGCCCAGCCATTCCAGGATCCGTCCGGCTCCCTGAAGAGATCCGTATCAAAGAAAGCCAGGTTCCTGCCCCTGCGCCGGGCATCGGAAAGTCGCCGCGAAAGCCAGACATCGAAACTGTCCAGAAGGTCGCCCGGGCAGACCTGATGACGATCCGCCGGACCGGGCGCGTCCCGCCACCATTCTGAAGGCCTGCTTTCCATCGGAGAGAAACTGGCTTCTCCGGTCCCAATAAGCCGATAAGACACATGATGAACTTTCGTTGACATCCGGACAGGCAGATGGACCTTGCGACCCGCGCGATCGAAATCCTGGCCCGGCTGGTCGGTTTCGACACCACTTCCCACCTTTCGAACCTGGCTCTGATAGAGTGGGTTGAAACCTATCTTGATGACCTGGGCGTGGCCCATCGCCGGGTGGCCAACGCCGATGGAACCAAGTCAAACCTCATCGCCACCCTCGGACCGGCGACGGCCGGGGGGGTCATTCTGTCAGGCCACACCGATGTGGTGCCCGTCGTGGGCCAGGCCTGGGACACCGACCCTTTCACCCTGACCGAGAAAGCTGATGGACGGCTCTATGGCCGGGGGACCTGCGACATGAAGGGCTTCCTGGCCCTCGCCCTGGCTGCAGTGCCTGATCTGACTGCCGCCGATCTCCAGAAGCCTGTCCATCTGGCCTTTTCCTATGATGAGGAAATCGGCTGTCTGGGTGCCCCTGCCATGATCGCGGCCCTGGCTGCCGAACTTCCGGCTCCGGCTTTTGTTGTGGTCGGTGAGCCGACAGACATGGAAGCGGTGAATGGTCACAAGGGCATATCCACCTTCCAGGTCACGGTAACCGGTCACGAGGCCCATTCAAGCCAGACCCATCTGGGTGTCTCAGCCATCATGGAGGCCATACCCCTGATGGCGGAGCTGAAAGCCCTGGCAGACCGGCTTGAGGTCGAAGCGGATCCGGAGTCCCCCTTCCTGCCGCGCCATGCAACCCTGACCATTGGCCTGGTCAATGGCGGAACGGCGGGAAACATCCTGGCGCGGCAATGCGCCTTCCAGTTCGACCTGCGGTGCCCGGCAGGCCAGGATCCGGCGACGATCCTGAACCCCTTCCGGCAGAAGGTTGTCGATCTTGATCGCGGCCTGAAGGCCCGGTTCCCGGAATGTGGCGCCGTCCTAGTCCAGGGCGCCGGCACCCCGCCCCTGACGCCGGAACCCGACAGCGTCGCAGAGCGCTTCGTAAGGGGCCTGACTGGCGATAATGGCCCGCGGCGGGTGGTGGCCTATGCCGCCGAGGCAGGCCAGTTCCAGGAGGCGGGCTTCTCCACGGTGATCTGCGGCCCGGGGTCGATCGATCAGGCCCACCAGCCCAACGAATATGTCGAACGCCGTCAGATGGAGCGGGGCGCCGACTTCATGGCCCGGCTTGTCACCTGGGCGTCGAGCGCTGGATGACAACCCGGCGGAGCAGAAGGTCGAGAGGGTTCCAGGTCATGGCCCTGGCGATATCCCACGAGGTTACCCTGCGCTGAGCCTGGGTGTCCCGCCTGGCGGCCAGGATCATGGGCAGGCCAGCCATGGCCGCCCTGACGCCACGCATGGGGGCTGCCAGTTCGCCGCGCGACGCGTGGCGGGCAAAGAGGACCAGGGTCGTCAGGATATGCAGGGGCAGGGTCAGCCAGAACAGGACCGGAGGCGTATTCTTGATGAAGACCCAGATTCGGTTCCGCGACCCATGAAAGACGGCGAAATCAGACCGGGGACCGCCCGTGGAGGCGGATCCCACATGCCGCACGACGGCCTCCGGGATCACCCGGCTGGGCATTCCGGAAAGCCGCATGCGGTAACCGAGATCGACATCCTCGCAGTAACAGAAAAGGCGCTCATCAAAGCCCCCCAGCCCGTCAAAGGTCGCCCGGTCCATCAGCATGGCCCCCCCACAGGTGGAGAAGATCTCACCCCCTGCGACGGGGCCGGGATCGGGGTGGCCATATCCGCCCCGGAAGGGAAAGCCAGGCAGGGCCATGACATCGCCCAGACCATCCAGCCGCCCGGATCCATCATCCATGATCTGTCGGCAGCCGAACGCTTTCAGTCCGGGATGACCCCGGGTGGCCTCCATCAGGGTCGCAAGCCAGTCTGGCGCGGCAAAGGCATCCGGATTGATCAGGGCAAGCCAGTCGCCAGCGGCACGGGATGCGGCCAGGTTCATGCCGGCGGCAAAGCCGAGATTGGTCCCGGCCTCGATCAGCTGCACCTTCGGAAAGGCCCGGGCCGCCGCCTGGGGCGCACCGTCGGTTGAGGCATTGTCGACCATCAGGATTTCGAAGTCGCCGAAGGTCTGGGCCTCCAGGGCGGCAATGCACTGGCTGAGATATTCACCGCTCTGATAGGCCACGATCAGCACCGAGACCGCAGGATCTCGCTTGCCGGGCTTGTTTTTCGCGGCGTCTCGCGCCATCGGATGCATCGCTTTCTGATCCAGAGGTCTCATGACGACGTTTACGCCGCTCGCCATCCCCGATGTCCTGCTTATCACGCCCAGACGCCATGGCGATGCCCGAGGCTGGTTCTCAGAAACTTGGAGCCGCAAAACCCTGACAGCCAAAGGGCTGGACCACGACTTTGTTCAGGATAACCAGGCCTTTAACCTGAAGGCCGGAACGGTACGTGGCCTGCATTTCCAGACTGCACCCCATGCCCAGGCCAAGCTGGTGCGCGTCCTGGCGGGCGCGATTCTGGATGTTGCCGTCGACCTGCGCCCCGGTTCGCCTTCATTCGGGAAATGGGTCGGGGCGCGGCTGACGGCAGACGGCGGCGAGCAGATCCTGGTGCCCCGGGGCTTTGCCCATGGCTATGTCACCCTCGGGCCGGACTGTGTCCTGTCCTACAAGGTAGACGGAGACTATGCCCCCAGGTGCGAAGGCGGACTGATCTGGAATGACCCTGATATCGGGATTGACTGGGGGATCACCCCTGACGCCGCGATCCTGTCCGATAAGGACCTTGCCCTTCCCCGACTGAAGGATCTTGCGCCGGTGAAGTTCTGACCATGGCGACGACCAACGAACTGCTGGACATCCTCAATCTCGAGGCTCTCGATCTCGACATGTTTCGCGGGCAGAGCCCCAATGACGGACACAGGCGGATCTATGGCGGTCAGGTGGTCGCCCAGGCCCTGGCGGCAGCCTATCGGACCATCGAAGGTCGGCACTGTCACTCCCTTCACGCCTACTTCATCCGCCCCGGGGACCCGAACATTCCGATCCTCTACCAGGTCGACCGGGCACGGGACGGGGGCAGCTTTGCCGTGCGCCGGGTGGTTGCGATCCAGAAGGGCAAGCAGATCTTCAATCTTGCGGCCTCCTTCCAGACACCGGAAGGCGGGTTTGAACACCAGTTGCAGATGCCTCAGCCACCGGCACCCGAGACCCTGCTCAATGAAGAGGAACTTCGTGCCAAGGCCGGTCTGGCACAGGACAGCCGCCGGATCTGGCCTGTTGAGGTCCGTCCCTGTGATCCACCACCGCCGGGCTTCAAGGGCAAGCTCCCGCCCATCGACATGTGCTGGTTCCGCGCCCGCCAACCCCTGGGTGAAGATGTGGCGGCCAACCAGTGCGCCCTGGCCTACGGGTCGGACATGACCCTGCTGGACGCCTCCCTGCGGCCCCATGCCGTGGAGTGGGATTCAGGGCGCCTTCAGGTCGCCAGCCTGGACCACGCCCTGTGGTTCCACCACCCCTCGGACTTTTCCCAGTGGCACCTCTACGTGCAGGACAGCCCTTCGGCGTCTGGTGGCCGGGGGTTCAATCGCGGCTCCATCTTCACCCAGGATGGGAGGCTGGTGGCCTCTGCAACGCAGGAAGCCCTGATCCGTTACCGCTGATCTCTTGCTCTTTGCAGCAACTCCCGTCTCTCTGTCGGTGCCGCCTGATTTGCGCGGCCCGGAGCGCCAGACTTGTCCACCGACCTCGCTGCCAGACCGCCGATGAAGCTGTCCGCAATCCTGGCCTTTGCCACGGCCAATTTTCCGCTGGGCTGTCTGGCCGTCGCGGTCGCCGTCTATCTCCCCCCTTATTTTGCCAGCCACCTCGGGGTCAGCCTGGCCGCAGTGGGCGGGGCGTGGGCGACGGTGCGCATACTCGATCTGGTGGTCGATCCCGTCCTGGGCCTGATCATGGACCGGACCCGGACGCGACTGGGGCGCTATCGGCCCTGGATGATCATTGGCGTGCCCATACTGATGATCTCGGTCCATGCCCTGTTCCTGGCACCCCAGGGGGTGGGATTCGGCTATCTGATCCTCTGGCTGCTGATTTATTACCTGGCGACATCCATCCTGGCCCTGGGGCATTCAGCCTGGGGGGCGACCCTGTCGACGGAATATCATGAACGCAGTCGCGTTTTCGGGATTGTCGCCGCAATCGGCATCATCGGGGCGGTCACTGTCCTTTTGATCCCGATGTTTTCCCGGGTGCTGGGGCTGGAGGGCTCGGCGATCGTGCCGCAGATGGGCTGGTTCATCCTGCTGATCGCCCCCCTGGCCATCGGGTTCACAGCCATCACCACGCCTGAGACCCTGACCAGGCCCCATGGCGGCGCACAGTTCCATATCCGGGATTATGTGAGCCTGCTGGTAAAGCCCGATCTGGTGCGGCTGTTCCTGGCCCAGATGTGCCTGACCCTGGGCCCTGGCTGGATGAGCGCCCTCTACCTGTTCTATTTCACCGAAAGCCTGGGCTATACGCCAGGGGTCGCGTCCGGCCTGCTGCTGC
>CAIYSH010000145.1 GCA_903928755.1 uncultured Alphaproteobacteria bacterium
CCGATCTGCTATCGACCCAGGCCCTCGCCTCACAGATTTTCGGCCTGTATGTCGGCCTGGTCGCCCTGACCCCTTTGATCGGCGGTTTTCTCGGTGACCGGTTCCTGGGACGCAGGAACAGCATCATCATCGGCGCCCTGTCCATGGCGGCCGGACACCTTGCCCTGGCCTTTGATCAAAGTTTCCTTCTGGCCCTTTTGTTACTGATCATCGGTGCCGGGTTCGTCCGGGGCAATGTCGCGCCGCAGATCGGCGAGCTCTACAGCCCGGAGGACCGACGCCGGGGCGTCGCCTTCCAGATCTATGGCAGTGTGATCAACTTCGGGGCCTTTGTTGCGCCCCTGGTAACCGGTGCCCTTGGCCAGGCCTATGGCTGGCATATCGCCTTCGGGTTTGCCGCGGTCGGCATGCTGGTTGGCCTGACCGTCTATCTCCTCGGCCAGAAGAGCCTGCCCGAGAGCAACCGTGCCAGGGTGTCCGAGGCCAGATTGCCTCTGACCGGTCCGGACCGCCTTCGCCTTGGTTATCTCATCGCGGTCGTTCCCGGTGCTGCCCTGTTCTGGGTCGCCCAGTCCCAGATCTGGAACACCTACAATATCTGGGTTCGGGATCACCTGGAGCTGAAGGTCGCCAATTGGACAATCCCGATCCCGTGGCTGCAATCCCTGGACGGGCTGGCCCCATTCCTCCTGCTGCCGCCAACCCTCGCGCTCTGGCGATGGCAGGCCAGACGTCAGGCCGAACCGGATGAGTTCAGCAAGATCGCCACAGGATGCTTGATTTTCGCCAGCGCAACCCTGTTGCTGGCGGGTGCGCATTACTGGCTGGACGGGGCCGGCAGGACCCCGCTGATCGTCGCCATTGCCTTCCATTTCATATCGAACCTTGGCTGGCTGTTTACCGTACCGACTCTGAACAGCCTGTTCTCAAGACTGGCTCCAAGATCGATCAACGCCACCATGCTTGGCGTAAATGCCCTGACCACGACGCTGGGCAGTTTCATCAGCGGCCGGATCGGCGGCTTCTATGAAGTCATGACCCCGATGGCGTTCTGGGCCCTGCATGCAGGCCTGGTGGCGGCAGGCGGGGTTTCTGTCTGGCTGGTGGGACGCGTCTACGCCAGATCTGAGGCCCGCAAGGCCGTTCCCTGAGCCTGATTACGCTGCCGTGATCGTCACCACCTAATCCTCCGTATCCACGGATGCCTGCATGGCTGCAGCATATCGCGGGCCGGTGACGGTCGACGCGTTCACCGTCGCCTCAATGCGCGCCATGACCTCAGGACTGAGCTGCACACTTGCCGCAAGCGCATTTTCCCGCATGTGATCGGGACTTGTCGTGCCGGGAATGGACACGATGGTCGGATCCCTGTGCATCAGCCAGGCAAGGCAAAGCTGGGCTGGGGTGCAACCCACATCTTCGGCGATGACCCTGAACCGGGAAAACAGTTCAAGATTGGCCGTAAAAGCCTCGCCCTGGAACCGGGGCATGCCCACCCGGAAATCACCCTCGGCCAGTGCGGTCACATCCATGACCCCACCGGCCAGGAAACCGCGCCCGACAGGGCTGAAGGCAACAAAGGTCACACCCAGTTCGCGGCAGGCCTCGAGCACAGCAATCTCGGGATTGCGGGTCCACGGTGAATACTCGGTCTGAAGGGCCGCAATCGGATGTGTGGCATGCGCCCTTCGCAGGGTCGGGGCTGAGACCTCGGACAGCCCTATAGTCCTGATCTTTCCCTCAGCGACCAGGTCTGACAGCGCCCCGACGCTCTCCTCGATCGGGATCCGCCGGTCCCAGCGATGGAGATAGTAGAGATCGATGACATCGGTCTTGAGGCGGCGGAGGCTCTCCTCACAGGTCACCTTCAGAACCTCCGGGCTGCCATTGAGTTCCCTCTGGTCGCCGCGGCTCAGTCCGCATTTCGAGGCCAGAATGAAGTCCTTCCGGCGATCGCCGAGCACGTCACCGACCAGGGATTCATTGTGACCAAGACCGTAGACGGCTGCCGTATCGAAGAAAGTATAGCCGGCATCCAGGGCACCCTTGAGAACCCGTTCAGCCTGGTCCCGCGGGGGTGGCGGCCCATAGGCGTGGGACAGGCTCATACATCCCAGACCGATCGGAAAGACATCGAAGGGGCCGACCTTGCGTGTTGCAATCATGTCCATATTCCTGAGCTAGGCTGTGCCGATGATGCCAAGGAAATCCTCGGCCTTGAGGGAGGCTCCACCGACAAGGGCACCGCCGACTTCCGTCGCCCCGAGGATCTCCCTCGCATTGTCCGGCTTTACGGATCCTCCGTAAAGTATGGGCGGTGTGGCCCCCGACACCCCGAAGAGGTCCCTGAGCGCGGCGCGGATGGCCAGGTGAATCTCCTCGATCTCGGCGATGGTCGGAACCAGGCCCGTGCCTATCGCCCAGACAGGCTCATAGGCAACGGCGAAAGGTCGGCCCGTCAATTCAGCAGGCAGGGAGCCGACAACCTGCGACACAACCACCTGCAAGGCCGCCCCGGCCTTTCGCTGGTCCAGGGTCTCACCAACACAGACAATGGGCTCCAGGCCAGCCCGCAGGGCCGCCCGGACCTTGTCAGCAACAAGGGCGTCGGTCTCGCCATGACCGGCCCGACGTTCCGAGTGACCGAGAATCACCAGGCTCGCCCCCGCGTCGACCAACATTTCCGCAGACACATCGCCTGTGAAAGCGCCGCTGGCTTCGGATCGGCAGTCCTGCCCCCCGAGCGCGACAAGGGTCGACCCCAGCGCCTCAACGGCGCGGCTGAGCAGGGTCGCCGGGGGACAGATCCCAACCCGGGCGGTCATCCCGTCCAGCCCGTGAGCCAGGGCACGAACCTGGTCCAGGGCCGCTGCAGTCCCGTTCATCTTCCAGTTTCCAACAATGAAGGCTGTCGACGACATCAGGTTTTTACCCTTTTTTCCAAGTCCACACGGGGCGAGTTACGGCAAGTCTTGCCAGATGTCACCGTGCACGGCGCAGCGGCGCTTGCCGGGGGTCGGCATGACCCACTATACCGCCCTAAAGGTTGGCTCCATTCCGGGAGCCGGGAAAGGTTTCATGCTCTCGTCATTCCGTGCCTTCGCCAAGTCACCCGTCGCCGCCATCCTGATCGCCCTGCTGGTTGTCAGCTTCGGGGTTTTCGGGGTGCGAGACGTTTTCAAGGGCCAGCTCAGCAATGTCGTCGTGGCGGCTGGAAAGAGGAGTGTCGGTCTCCAGGACTTCAAGACCCAGTGGGACCAGGCGCGGAAAGGCCTCGAGCAGCAGGCTGGCCAACCGGTGACGACCGAGCTGATGGTCGAAAACCACTATGACACGCGGTTGATTGATGAGCTGGCAACCCGGGAATCCTTTGCCGCCCTGCTGGACAGGATCGGCCTGCGTCCGTCGGATCAGCTGATCAAGGCACAGATCGAAAAGATTCCGAATTTCTTCGACCAGGTCTCCGGAAGGTTTGACAAGGCGCTCTACCAACAGACCCTGCAACAGAACAATCTGACGGTCGACAGGTTCGAGGCCAGCCTGCGGGACGAAATTTCCCAGGCTCACCTGGTCTCGGCCATTGTTGATGGCCTGCGGGCCCCACGCGCCTATACCGCGCTCGGCGCGATCTACATGACCGAGAACCGGGATGTCGGATATTTCGCCATTGGCCCGAGTGCCGTTCCGGCTGTCACCCCGCCGACGGATGCCGAGCTTACCAAGTTCATGCAGGAAAATTCAGCGCGCCTGATGAAGCCGGAATTCAGGGTTCTGACGGTCGTCAGATTCAGTCCTGCCCTGGTGGGGACGAACCTGCCCGTGACGGATGCCGAAATTCAGAAGCAGTTCGATTTCCGGAAGGACACGCTCAACAAGCCGGAGGTCCGCAGCATTATCCAGATCCCTGGCAAGGACGCTGCGACGGCCCAGACCATGGCCGCGCGCCTGTCCGCGGGTGAGGACCCGCGGATCATTGCCCGGTCTTATGGGGTAGAAGCCATTGGATACGCGGACAAACCCAAGGCCGCGATCGCCGATCCCAAGGTCGGAGCCGCTGCCTTCGCCATGCCCCCCGGGGCGGTGCAGGTAATCCAGGGCGACCTGGGACTGGCGGTCGTAAAGGTGGTGGGGATCACACCGGGTCATGTGGCCTCACTTCAGGAAGTGCGTCCCATGCTGGAGGCAGAAGCGCGCAAGACCGCCGCCGCCGAGAAGGTCTACGAACTCAGCCAGAAATATGATGATGCCCATGCAGGGGGTGCCAGTCTGACCGAGGCGGCCGCCAGGGCCGGTATCGCGACCATAACCCTCGGGCCGGTTTCCCAACAGGGTGGCGACCCGCAGGGACAGCCCGTCAACGGCCTGACCCAGAAGCTGGTGCAGACCGCTTTCACCCTGCCACAGGGGGGCGAGAGCGAAATCGAGGATGAAGGTAATGGCGAGAGCTTTGCCGTCCGCGTCGACAGGATCATTCCCAAGGCCCTGCCGAGCCTTGCCGAGGTGCGCCCCAGACTGGCCCAGATCTGGATGGCCCAGGAAATGGCCAAACGCCTCAGGGCCAAGGCTGATACCCTCACCGCGCGGTTGGAAAAGGGCGAGTCACTGGAAACCCTGGCGGGTTCCGTCGGAGGCCATGTCGCCCACATTGTCGGACTTGATCGCCAGAACGCCGGTCAGAACAAGGATCTGTCCCAGGAATCCCTGGGCAAG
>CAIYSH010000146.1 GCA_903928755.1 uncultured Alphaproteobacteria bacterium
ATCCCTGCAAGCCCTGTCAAAGCGACCGGCTGCTGCCCTCCGGACTGACTAGTTTTTCCGGGGCTCCAGTATGTCGCCAAGGCGGTCAGGCCTGTCTGCAATCCGCTCCAGGCTTGGATACCGCAGGCCGCCCTTGTAGTTCAGCTGAACGGTCTTGAAGTGTTCGCCGGCCTTGACGATCAGGGTGATCACGCCTGTGGACTTGGCTGAGGTAATGGCCGTCTTCAAACGATCCTGGTCAAAGGCCCAGCCATTCACGGCCACGATCTTCTGACCGATCGTCAGGCCGGCGTCGAAGGCCGGGCCTTCCCAGAAGACTCCTGTGAGGTCGCCGTCCTTGTTGACGGAGAGCCCGAGGGAATAGGTCAGGTCCGCGCTCTTGCGGCGGGTTTCGGCGCTGGTGAAATAGGAGGTCGGCGTCTCGGTATAGACCAGCTTGTAGCCACCGCGGGTAAGTCCATCGAGAGGTGCCCCAGGGCCATGGCCGTCCAGGCGGGTCTTCAGGAAGGTCGCCCAGTCATAGGGAACCACCCGGTTCAGGGTCGAGACCACATCGTCGAACTTGTAGGTCAGCTGGCTCCAGTCGCCGTCATTGACACCGAAGAAGGCCTTGGCGAAGGTGTCCAGAGACTTGGCTCCGCCGGTCTTTTCCCGGATCAGGGTGTCGGCGTCGAGCCAGATGAGCTGACCTTCGGAGTAATAGTCCTCACTGCGCTGCCAGCTGGTCCAGCCCTGGGGGCGTCGCTGGGCGATGACCGGATCGTTGGTCGTGTCGCTCATCTGGCGCCAAACGCGCCCGACCCGGTTGTCATAGAGGGCTGCAGTAGAGGCGATGGCGTCCAGGGCTTCCTGCTTGGTGAGAAGGCCTGACCGGGCCGCCAGGATATAACCCCAATACTGTGTCTGGCCCTCATAGACCCACAGCAGGCTGCCCCGCATCGGGACATTGAAATTGGCGGTCCAGAGATCGGCGGGACGACGGTATTTGCCGTCCCAGGAGTGGGTGTATTCGTGGGGAAGGAGGTCACGGGCCGTGGGCAGCTTGTCCCAGTCGGCGAAGTAGCGGGGGTTCGACCCGTTCTCGCTGGACCTCTGATGCTCCAGTCCTATGCCACCCATGCGGTCGGTCAGGGCCAGCAACATGTCATAGTGGTCATAGTGCCGCGCCCCGTAGAGCCTGTCGGCCTGGGCGACAAGATTGCGGTGTGCCTGCAGTTGTGCGGGTGTCATTTCCAGCTGATAGGCCTCGTCGGCCATCAGGTTCAGCGTCACCCGCGAGCGACCGCCGGGATCAAGATCGATCTTCCTGAAATAGCGGCCTGCGAACATGGGGGAGTCCACCAGGGTGTCCAGACCAACCGGCTTGAAGGTCACGGTGTCGCCCGCCGTGGAGGCGGCCTCCAGGGCCGTGCCATAGTTCCAGCCTGTGGGAAGGCTGACCTGGGCCTCAACCGGGATCTGCCGGGAGAAATAACCCGCTGGATAGAGGATCATGCTGTTCCACTGGACGTTCAGCATTTCCTGGGTGACGACGATCCGGCCCTGATCGCCCGTGGTCGGCGACAGGTGCTGGAATTCCAGCTCGAGGGTTTTGACCCCGGCGGGCACGTCCACGTGAAAGGCGGCGACGGCTACGGGGTCGCGAACCCACTCCAGCCGTTTGCCGTTGGCGGTGATGGTCAGACCCGCGAGTTTGTCCAGCTGCCCCGATGCAGAGTGATTGCCCGGCAACCACATGGGAAACAGCAGGGTCATCGGGCCAGGACCGGCAACCGGCACGGTTTCCCTGACCCGGAAGATCCGGCGGTCGAGATCCGTTGCGTCGACTGAGAGTTTGAGCGTCCCCGGATAGGGTTTGTCCTGCGGCGCATCTATGGCTGGCGGCATGGGAAGCGGGGCGGGGCCGGTCGATTGGGCGTGGGCCTGAGCAGAGATGGCAGCCAGAGAGGCTGCAAAAATTACGGGTTTCAACTTAGGCCTCGAGGACAGAAATTCAGGAAGGGTAGATACCCCGGCTCAGCCTTTCGTGAGCCGGGGTCAATCAGGCGGGACTAGGCAGCGGTTTCGATGGGCAGGGTTTCGCGAAGCTCGCGCTTGAGGAACTTGCCGCTGGCATTCCGGGGCAGGGGCTCAGACCGGATCCACACATAACGCGGTGCCTTGTGCTTGGCGATCAGGACCACGCAGTGGGCGCGGAGTTCGTCGGCCGTTGCACTCATCCCGGGACGGAAGACAACGGCAACGCCGACTTCCTCGCCAAGCCGGTCATCCGGAACCCCGAATACGGTGCACTCCGCCACAGCCGGGTGACGGTAAAGGGTGGCCTCGACCTCGGCGCAGTAGATGTTTTCACCCCCGCGCAGGACCATGTCCTTCTTGCGGTCGACGATATAGATGAAACCATCCTCATCGATCCGGGCCACGTCACCGGTATGCAGCCAGCCATCCGTGATGGATTCTGCCGTCGCGTCGGCACGGTTGATATAGCCCTTGATGACCGACGATCCGCGAACCCAGAGCTCGCCAACCGAGCCTTCCGGCACGGTATTTCCGGCATCATCAACGCACTTGGCTTCAAAGCTCGGCATGGCCGGGCCGCAGCTGTCGGGGCGGTCCACGAAAAAGTC
>CAIYSH010000147.1 GCA_903928755.1 uncultured Alphaproteobacteria bacterium
GCTGGACCGGACTTTTCAATTTGCAGCGTGGTTTCCCGTGTCGACATCCCGTTCCCTGAAGCTGGCCCTGGTTGCGGCCCTGTCCCTCTGCACCCTTCACAGCCCCGCACTGGCCAGGGCCAAGACACACAGTGGGGTTGCGGCACCCGTCGTATCGAAAGGCATGGTGGCGGCGGCCAATCCGCTGGCGGTTGAAGCAGGCCTCAATGTCCTGCGGCGCGGGGGTTCGGCGGTGGATGCTGCGGTCGCCGTGCAGGCGGCACTGGGTCTGGTCGAGCCGCAGAGCTCCGGCCTCGGGGGCGGGTCCTTCATGACCTATTACGATGCCAGGACCCGCAAGGTGGTGGCCTTCAACGGCCGGGAGAAGGCGCCCATGGGGGCGAGCCCTGACATGTTCATGGGCCCGGATGGCAAACCCCTGCCCTTCGTTACGGCCGTGGTCAGCGGCCGGGCGACCGGCGTTCCCGGTGCCGTGGCCATGCTGCACATGGCCCAGGACAGGTATGGAAAACTGCCCTGGTCGACCCTGTTCGTTGATGCCGAGCGCATGGCAGACCAGGGCTTCATCGTCAGCCCCCGCCTGGCCCAGATGGCCAACAGCCCCTTCCCCCAGGCCAATCAGCCAGACGCCATCGCCTATTTCACCCGGGCGGACGGCAAGAAGATCCAGGCCGGTGACCTGCTGCGCAATCCGGCCTATGCTGCGACCGTCCGCAAGATCGCCGCTGAAGGCCCCAAGGCCCTGCTGGAAGGCTCCATCGCCGAGGATATCGTCAGACGCACCACTGAAGGTGCCCTGCCGGGGACCATGACCCTCGCGGATCTCAAGGCTTACGAGCCCAAAATGACCGAGGCCCTGTGCCGACCCTACCGGATCTATGTTGTCTGCACCCCGCCCGCCCCCTCTGGCGGCCCGGCTGTGCTGGAGGGCCTTGGCCTGCTGGCAAACACCGATATCGCAAGATACGGACCGGACAAGGTCCAGGGCTGGTATCTGTTCTCCCAGGCCAGCCGGCTGATGTACGCGGACCGTGATCGCTATTTCGGCGACCCCGATTTCGTGGACGTGCCGGTCGAGGGCCTGCTGGACCCGGCCTATCTGAAGGCCCGCGCTGCCCTGATCAATCCGGATCATGCCGGGACGCCGCCTGCGGCCGGAAACCCGAAGGGGGCCGGGATACGCGGAACCGACCACACAAAGGAGCCAGGCGGCACGACCCACTTCGTCATCGTTGATGCGGCAGGCAATACCGTCTCCATGACCACGACGGTTGAGAGCATATTCGGCACCGGCCGGATGGTGGATGGGTTTTTCCTGAACAACCAGCTGACCGACTTCTCGTTTTCGCCCACGGAAAAGGACGGTGTCGCTGCCGCCAATGCCGTGGCACCGGGCAAGCGTCCGCGGTCATCCATGGCCCCGGCCATTGTGCTGGACCGCAAGGGCAGGCTCTATGCCGCGGTCGGCTCACCGGGGGGCAATTCCATCCTGGCCTATAATCTCAAGGCCCTGGTCGGTGTGCTGGACTGGAAGCTGTCGATGAAGGACGCCATTGCGCTGCCCAACCTGATCGCCCGGGGTGAGCCCTACTGGTCAGAACCCGAACTCTACGCTGCCGGCGTGGTCGAGGGTCTGGCGGCCAAGGGCGTCAAGCTGGGTGCCGGGGGTGGTGCCGAGGGATCGGGCCTGCATGGGGTACTGATGACACCAACGGGTCTTACAGGTGCCGCCGATCCCCGCCGTGAAGGTGTGGCTAAAGCGCCCTAAACCGATGCCCTGGCGCGCCGACGCCTTGGCTTGTCGAGGGGCGGCGCAATGCCGGGAAGCCGCAATTCGAAGGTCGTGCCTTCAGGTCCCGTTGCCGCAAGGACAAGGTCGCCGCCATGGGCCTGGGCCAATTCCCGGGCGATGGCCAGGCCAAGGCCCGCACCACCCGGCCGACTGGAACCTGCAAAGGGCTGGAACAGCCGCTCCTGCGCCCGCTCTGGAATCCCCGGGCCATTGTCACGGATGGCAAGAACGGCCTGGGCGGGCTCCTGGACGAAGGAGACGCGCACCTCACCGCCCGCACCAGGGGTATTCTGCTCCAGGGCCTGCCGCGCATTCCGCATGAGATTGGACAATATGCGGTGCAGCTGATCCGGATCGGCCATGACCTGGGCCGTGGCGTCGACTTCGGCCATCAGCCTTACGGATCCGCCCAGCCGGGCTTCCTCTGCAGCGGCTTCAAGGGCTGACAGCAGGGGCGTCGGACGGGCGTCAGGTGCGGCTTCCTGGGTCTTGCCATAGGTCAGGACATCCGTGGCCAGCTTGACCGCCCGATTCAGGGCCCGCTCAAGACGGGGCATCGCCTGGGCGACGGTCGGATCGCGGACAGAGGCCAGGCGCTCCGAAGCCAGCTGCGCGCTGGTGAGCATGTTGCGCAGGTCATGATTGATCTTGGCCACCGCCTCGCCCAGGGCTGCCAGTCGGGCGCGGGAACTGAGGGCCGTGCGCAGGTCGGCCTGCATCAGGTCCAGCTCCACCTCGGCGCGGCCGACCTCATCCCGGCGACCGGATGGCGCAATGTGGGCCGCCGGATCATCGGGATCAGCCCTGAACCGCTCCATGGCGAAGGTGATCCTCTGCATGGGACGCACCAGGAAGTAATTGAGCACCAGAAAGACCAGCAGCCCGGCGAGGCTCGCAACAGCCGCCGTGGTCAGGATCAGGCTCCAGAGATTGCGCGACAGCTCTTTCCGCAACTCGGCATCAGGGGCAACGACTTCGATGAATTCGGCCTTGCGGAAACGCGGCTCGGCAATCACCCGGACCGTGCGCCCGGGACCGCCGATCAGGGTCTGGAAGGGGGCCATCAGCCACGACACCGGGGCCTGGTGTCTAAGGTCGACCAGATAGGGGGCCTCCGCCCGCTTGGGTCCCTGCAGGACCAGACGCCGCATGCCATCGGACTGGATTGCGACGGTCTCGACCCCGGCACCGACCAGAAGCTGGGTGGAAAGCTGCTCGGTAACCACCCGGTCAGGTGCCACCTCGGTGGCCAGTGAAGCCAGCTCTGCGGCCCGGACCCGGTCCAGCAGCCATTGTTCTTCCCGGGCGGCGAGGGCTGGCGGCAGGATCATGGCACCGGCCAGAATGATGAAGAGCGCCGTCAGGATCAGCAGGCGTGCAGACAGGCCGCCGGGCCAGAAGAACCGGCGTCCGGACGTCCACTGCGTCACCGCAGGCTTGGGGGCGTCAGCCATGAGGATTCCCGTAAGCCATAGAAGGCTCATGGGCAATGTCAGGGTCCCGGCGGAGGGGCATATGACTAGTCCGTGCCGACAGCTTGGGCGACATGGGTGAATCCGTCAGCTTTCAGACGCGCCGCCAGATCCCTGGCCATCCGGACCACAAGGCCGGGGCCCTGAAAGACCAGGGCCGAATAGACCTGGACGGCACTGGCTCCCGCACGGATCCGGGCATAGGCATCGGCCCCGGACCCGATGCCACCGACTCCGATCAGGACCAGACGCCCCGCCGCCGCCTCGTGGAAAGCCTTGAGCTTGCGCTGGGCCAGGTCTGCAAGCGGTGCGCCCGAAAGCCCACCGCTTTCCCCGGCATGGACCGAGATCAAGGGCGGCCGCGACAGGGTCGTGTTCGAGACAATCAGGCCCGCCAGTCCCTGGGCAACCGACGTCTCGACAATGGCCTCGATCTCGTCGACCTCGAGATCAGGAGCGACCTTCAGAAAGACCGGAACCCGACCTTCGGCCGGGAGACTGTCACGTTTTTCTGCCAGGCGGCCAAGCAGGTCTTCAAGGGCGGCGCGGGTCTGCAGCCCCCTGAGCCCCGGGGTATTGGGCGAGGATATGTTGACGGTGAAATAGTCGGCCATGCCCCAGAGGCGCTCAAGCCCGGTCACATAGTCAGCAATGCGATCGGCAGCGTCCTTGTTGGCTCCGATATTGGCGCCCACAATACCCGCCCCCCGCCGGGCCAGCCGGGCGGCAAAAGGTTCGAGGCCCTCATTGTTGAAACCCATGCGGTTGATCACCGCCTCATCGGGGGTCAGACGGAACAGGCGCGGACGGGGATTTCCCGCCTGTGGCAGGGGCGTGACCGTGCCACATTCCACAAAGCCGAAGCCCGACCGCAGCATGGGGCCGAAGACCTCGGCATTCTTGTCGAACCCCGGAGCCAGGCCGATACAGTTTGGCAGGCGGATCCCTGCGATGTCCGTTGCCAACTGCGGATGATGGGCTGCGGCTCGGGGACCAAGGCCCAGTGCAAGTCCGGCAAGGGTGACGCGGTGGGCATCCTCGGGGTCCAGAAGGTGCAGGCCCCGGGAGACCAGATCATGGGCAAGGCTCATCCCAGATCACCCAGTTGCGGGACACCGTCTGCGCCAGGAGGTGCAAAACGGACCTCACTGACGGCAGCACAGTCCAGGGCACAATAGAGGTGGGGAAACAGGTCGCCCCCACGGGAGGGCTCCCATTTGAGGTCGACACCAAGGCCTTCGGATTCGACCACCAGGACGACCAGATCAGAACTGTTCATGAAATATCTGCGGGCCGTTTCCAGCGCCTGCCGGCCAGTGGAGAAGTGGATATAGCCATCGGCCCGATCAACGGCTGACCCCTCGAATCGTCCCCGTCCCCGGGCTTCAAGCCATTCGCTATGCGGTAATATCTTGTAGATCAGGGCCATGACCTAGCGCCGATCCCTTGGGTAGAACAGGCCATCATAGGCCGGACGGCCATTGGCATCGAAGAGGAAGACCGCCGCCCCGGCCGTGGGCAATCCCGTGCGGATGCGGCTGATTGCTGAAGACGGCGCATTGCACTCGATCAGCAGGCGGGTCGCCAGGTCCTGAAGCCCGGGATTATGGCCGACCATCATCAGGGTCTCGCACCCGGCACCGCGAAGCGAAATCACACTCCGCAGGAATCCCGGCTCGGCGAGATAGAGCTCCTTCTCGTACCGGGGCTCAAGATCCGGAAAACTGTTCGCCACCTCGGCCCAGGTTTCCCGAACCCGGACCGCCGCCGAGGCCAGGACAAGATCGGGTCGCAGACCAAGCTCGGAAAGGGTCAGACCCGCCCCATGGGAATCCCGACGCCCCAGATCGGTCAGACGGCGGTCAAAGTCATCGCCGCTCTCTGCGTCCCGTTCCGCGTCGCCGTGACGCAAGAGGATCAGCCTGTTCATGGTCGCTCCATCAGCCCGAACACTACATAGCCGGGGTTGCCGCAGACGCGAAGCGGTTGACAGACAAAGTGCTTGGCGCTCCAACCGGAGCAATGCCCAAGTCCCTGCCTGCCCTTCCCGAAATCGAGACCCGAGGTGGAATCTGGCGGTTTCCCGCCGACAAACCCCTGCGCCTGGATGCCGGTGCCGAATTCGCCCCCCTGGAAATGGCCTATCAGACCTATGGCGTCCTGAATGACGCCAGGTCGAATGCGGTCCTGGTGTGTCATGCCCTGACCGGTGACCAGCATCTGGCCTCGACTCACCCGGTCACCGGCAAGCCCGGCTGGTGGAACCGTGTGGTTGGTCCAGGCCTGCCCCTGGATCCCGACAGGTATTTCATCATCTGTGCCAATGTCATGGGTGGCTGCATGGGATCCTCAGGCCCGGCATCGATCAATCCCGACACGGGCGAGGTCTATGGCCTGTCCTTTCCGATGATCACCATCGGCGACATGGTCCGCGCCCAGGCCATGCTGATCGAGGCCCTGGGCATAGAGACCCTGTTTGCCGTTGTAGGAGCCTCCATGGGAGGGATGCAGGTCCTGCAATGGGCAGCGGATTTTCCGGAACGGATCTTCTCTGCCGTCTGCATCGGCGCAGCCCCCCGGCACTCGGCACAGAACATTGCCTTCCACGAGGTCGGGCGGCAGGCGATCATGGCGGACCCGGACTGGCGGGGCGGGGCCTATGTCAAGGCGGGGGTCCGGCCTGAGAAAGGGCTGGCTGTGGCCCGAATGGCGGCGCACATCACCTATCTTTCAGAGACCGCCCTGCAGCGGAAATTCGGTCGGGAATTGCAGAGTGACGGCTTGAGCTGGGGGTTCAATGCCGATTTCCAGGTCGAAAGTTACCTGCGCCACCAGGGTGCCAGTTTCGTCGACCGGTTCGATGCCAATTCCTATCTCTACATCACCCGGGCCCTGGATTATTTCGACCTGGCTTCCGAGCATGAGGGGATCCTGGCAAAGGCCTTCCAGCGGGCCAGGGATGTCAGGTTCTGCGTCCTGTCATTCTCGTCTGACTGGCTCTATGCGACCTCTGAAAGCCGCGACATCGTCCGGGCGCTCAATGCCGCCGGATGCCGTGCCAGCTTTGCGGAAATCCAGACCGACAAGGGCCATGATGCCATCTTCCTGGATGAGCCGGCCCTCGACTCCGCCCTGCGCGGATTCCTTGCTTCGGCGGCTGAAAAGCGGGGGCTGAAGTGACCCGGGTCCGCGAAGACTTCCGGGAAATCATCCGCCTGGTTGCGCCTGGCAGCCGCGTCCTTGACGTGGGCTGTGGCGAGGGTGAGCTGCTGGAAATGCTGACCCGGGAGAAGCATATCGATGGCCAGGGCCTGGAAATTTCCAGCCAGGGTGTGTCGGCCTGCCTCGCAAGAGGCCTCGCCGTGGTTCAGGGCGACGGTGACCGGGATCTGGATCACTTTCCGTCGGGGGCCTTTGACTATGCCATTCTGTCCAGAACCCTGCAGCAGATGCGCGATCCGCGGCGCGTCCTGTCGGAACTTCTGAGAATTGCAGACAAGGCCGTAGTCTCTGTGCCCAATTTCGGCCACTGGAGAGTCCGGTGGGCCCTGCTGGCGCGGGGCCGGATGCCCGAAACCGCAGCCCTGCCCGACCCCTGGTGGGCCACGGCGAATATCCACCTCTGCACCCTGCATGACTTCATGGCCCTGTGCGATGATCTGGACATCAGGATTGAAGCCTGCGCCGCCCTGTCCGAAGGCCAGGCTGCCCGACATATCAATCCGAAGCACGCCCTCGAAAACTGGCGCGCGGAGACGGCACTCTTCCTGCTGAGCCGTGGATAGACCGGGTCTGTCCTAAGCGGCCGGACCCGCCCAGCGGATCAAAACCCGCTCTGAAATTCTGAATGGCATCGCGGCTGTCTCTTGAGACGATGTCATCCGGAGGGAAGGGCCTTATCCGGCTATGGCTGCCGCATCCGTATCACCCGTGCGGATGCGCAGGGCCTTTTCCAGGTCCAGAACGAAGACCTTGCCGTCGCCGATCTTGCCGGTATTGGCCGTCCGCGCCACGGCTTCGACCACAGCGTCGGCTATGTCGGTCGGGACGGCAATCTCGAGCTTGACCTTGGGCAGGAGCTTCACTTCGTACTCAGCGCCGCGATAGACCTCGGTCTTGCCCCGCTGACGGCCATAGCCCCGCACCTCCGTTACCGTCAGGCCAGAGGCCCCGGCTTCGGTTACGGCTTCCAGCACCGCATCCAGGCGGCTGGGTTTTATGATCGCTATGATCATTTTCATCGGGCGTCTCC
>CAIYSH010000148.1 GCA_903928755.1 uncultured Alphaproteobacteria bacterium
ATATTGCGCTCTGCGCTGACCCCTGGAAAAATTCCTCTCCGGTTTTGAAAATCAAGCGCCGCACAGCTTGAGGCGGCGCCGGGAGGAATTTGAAATGGGCGATTTGAACATCAGCCAGAGTCTGCTTGAAACGCTGGAAGCCGCAAGCCTCGTCGGGATGACAGGGGCCGTCTGGGCCCAGGTCCAGGGCGACAGGACGGCCGTCCATGATCCGGATGGAACGACCCACAGCTTTGCCAAGGTCAATGCCAATGCCAACCGCCTGGTCCGCCTTTTCCGCAGCCGCGGGATCAAGGCTGGCGACTCCATCGCTGTGGTCTGTTCGAACCGGGTCGAGTTCATCGAGGCCCTGCAGGCCTCCCGCCGGTCCGGCCTGCGCTTCACCCCGGTCAACTGGCACCTGACCACCGACGAAGTTGCCTACATCATCCAGGACTGCGAGGCCAAGATCGTGGTGGGCGAGACCCGTGTCGCCACGGTGGGCCCGGCGACGGCGACCTGCCCTGATGTCCAGATCAGACTTGCCGTCGGTGGCCCGATCGACGGCTTTGAAAGCTATGACGATGCCATTGCAGGCCTGGACGGGTCTGACATTGCCGATCCGGTGCTGGGCAACCAGATGATGTATACCTCCGGCACCACCGGGCGCCCCAAGGGCGTCTTCCGCCCTGCTGCTGCGGTCACGCCCCAGGCCATGTATGCCATGCGCGGCTATGACCATCAGACTTCGGTGCAGATGTGCGCGGGCCCGGCCTATCATGCCGCCCCCCTGGCCTTTGACATCAGCGCTGCTCTTGGTGCCGGCGTGCCCCTGATCTTCATCGACAAGTGGGATTCCGAACTGGTCCTGCGCACCATCGCCGAGCAGCGGGTCACCCACTTCCACATGGTGCCCATCATGTTCCAGCGTCTGCTGGCCCTGCCGGACGAGGTGAAGGCCCGGCATCCGGTGGATCACGTGACCTATATCGTCCACGGCGCGGCACCGTGCCCGCCAGAGGTCAAGCAGGCCATGATTGAGTGGTTTGGCCCCAAGCTCAGCGAGTATTATGCGGGCTCGGAAGGCGGCGCGGGCTTCACCATCGACTCCCACGAGTGGCTGAAAAAGCCCGGCAGCGTCGGCAAGCGGCCGCAATTGCTGCAGGTCCGGATCCTCGACGAGAACGGCAATGACCTGCCCAATGGCCAGGCCGGCGGCATCTATCACCAGCTGCCCCCCGGCGGCGGCTTCACCTATTACAAGGACGAGGCCAAGACCAATGCCAGCCGGGT
This sequence comes from uncultured Alphaproteobacteria bacterium, assembly GCA_903928755.1. Classification (GTDB taxonomy): domain Bacteria; phylum Pseudomonadota; class Alphaproteobacteria; order Caulobacterales; family Caulobacteraceae; genus Phenylobacterium. The sequence continues at coordinate 1,273 of CAIYSH010000148.1, forward strand.
CGACGGCTTTTTCACCATGGGCGATGTCGGCTATTTCGATGAGGACGACTACCTCTTCCTCACCGGCCGTAATGCCGAGACCATCATTTCCGGCGGTGTGAACATCTATCCGCAGGAAGTCGATAATGAGCTGATCAAGCATGACGCCGTCGCCGACAGCGCCACGGTGGGCATTCCCCACGACGAGTGGGGTGAACAGGTCAAGGCGGTCATCCTGCTGAAGCCTGGATATGAGCCCTCGGACAAGCTGGCCCAGGAAATCCTCGACTTTGGCCGCCGCAGCCTGCCCTCCTTCAAGGTGCCGCGCAGCCTGGACTTCGTCACCGAACTGCCCCGTTCCGAGGCAGGCAAGATCCAGCGGAACAAGGTTCGTGCTCCCTATTGGGAAGGTCGGACCCGTCAGATCTGACCGGCCCGGAATTTTCTTGTCATATCCCTGCGATCTTGCGCCGATAACATGCACGGTCCAGGGGTGATGACATGATTGACAGACGAAGCTTGTTGACTGCCGGCCTGGCCGGCGCGGGCCTTTTTCCTGCCATTGCGCGGGCCAGGGCCATCGACGCCGACGTGCATACGGGCACGATCAAGGATGTCGCCCATGTGGTGATCTTCATGCAGGAGAACCGCAGCTTCGATCACTATTTCGGAGCCATGGCCGGGGTCAGGGGCTTTGGCGATCGCTTCCCCATTCCGGTTCCCGATGTGGGCGAGCGCAGGTCGGCTTCCGTCTGGGTGCAGGCCAACAGCCCGAAGGCCAAGGGCCCCGCCCTCATCGCGCCCTTCGCCCTCAACACCCGACAGACCTTTGCCCACATGCGGGTCGAGGGCACGCCCCACCTCTGGCCCAACGCCCAGGACGCCTGGAACGAAGGCCGCATGGACCACTGGCCAGCCTTCAAGACCGAACATTCGATGGGCCATTACGACCAGGGGGATATCCCCTTCCAGTATGCCCTGGCCGACGCCTTCACGGTCTGCGACGCCTATCACTGCTCCATCCAGGCCGGGACCAATCCCAACCGGATTTTCCTCTGGACTGGCGGGACCAATCCCTCGGGCGAGCTCGGCGGCCCGGTCATGGCCAATACCCACGACCGCCTTCCCAAGGAGGGCGGTGCTCCCGACAGCTATCGCTGGACCACCTATGTGGAGCGGCTGCAGGCGGCGGGGATTACCTGGCGCAACTACCAGGACATGGCCGACAACTTCACCGACAATCCCCTGGCGGGCTTCCAGAGCTTCCGTGACGCCCATGCCGGGGCGCCGGGCGCCAATCCCGAGCTCGCGGCCCGGGGCATGACCACCCAGAAGCTTGACCGGCTGAAGGCTGATGTCCTCGCCGGCGACCTGCCCCAGATCTCCTTCGTCATCGCCCCGGCGGCGGCTTCGGAACACCCCGGCCCTTCCAGCCCGGCCCAGGGGGCGGACTATACGGCCCAGGTGATCGACGCCCTGACTGCCGATCCCAAGGTCTGGGCCAAGACCGTCCTGCTGGTCATGTTCGATGAGAACGACGGCTTCTTCGACCACATGCCGCCCCCGGCACCGCCGTCCCTGGGGGCCGACGGAACCTTGCTGGGCGGCTCCACCGTCGACCTGACCGGCGAGCATCATAGCGTCCGCAGCCGGCCCGAAGTCGGTGCCGAGCGGGCCGATCTCATGGGCCGGCCCTATGGCCTCGGCCCCCGGGTGCCCATGTATGTCATCTCTCCCTGGTCCCGGGGCGGCTATGTGAATTCCCAGGTCTTTGACCACACCTCGGTGATCCGATTCCTCGAAGCGCGGTTCGGGGTGATGGAGCCAAATATCACCCCCTGGCGTCGCGAGGTCTGCGGCGACCTGACCTCGGCGTTCAACTTCACGGCCCCAAATCGCGCGGGCCAGACGCCGAAACTGCCCTCCACGGTGGAGGCCGCAGCCCAGGCCAGGGCCCTGGCCAAGACCACCCGTCCGCCGACCCCGACCACCATCACCGCGCCGGTCCAGGCCCACGGAACCAGACCCTCCTGGGCCCTGCCCTACGAACTGGCCGCTGATCTGCAGCAGGGTGCAGAGGGTCTGCGCCTGATCTTCACCAATACCGGCAAGGCGACGGCGGTCTTCCAGGTCTATGACAAGCGCAATCTGACGGCGGTTCCCCGGCGCTATACGGTCTCGGCGGGCAAGTCCCTGACGGGCAACTGGGCCCTGACCGGCGAGGCCTACGACCTCTGGGTCCTTGGCCCCAATGGCTTCCACCGCCGGTTCGAAGGCGGCGCAAAGTCCGGCCTTGCCCTCATCACGACCTATGATTCAGCGGCGGGCAAGCTGACCCTAACTGTCAGCAATCCGACGACGGAGATCCTATCCCTGGTGACCGCCTCGCCCAATTATGGCGCAGCGGTGAAGCCCTGGCGCGCAAGCCTTGCGCCCGGCGAAACCAGGTCGCAGACCTGGACCCTCTCGCGCCTGGGCGGCTGGTATGATCTGGCCCTCATCAGCCCCGAACGCCCCGACTGGCGCCGCCGCCTCGCCGGCCGCCTCGAAACCGGTCGCGACAGCATCAGCGACCCGGCCCTCGGCGGCGCGGCGGTGTTGATGGTCTAGCCAAGGTTCTCCCGGATCTCGACGTCCCGGGCGGTGACCACTTCGCTGCACACCGAGCAGACGGTCATGGGGGTGAAGTCGCAGCCGCAGGCCTTGTGGCGGCGCCAGTGGGGCGGGCCTTCGGGGCCCGATTGCCAGCGGTCGCCCCAGGCGACGATGGCCAGGACAATGGCGTGCAGGTCCATGCCCTTGTCGGTGAGGCGGTATTCGTAGCGGGCCGGCAGGGCCTGATAGGGCTGGCGGGTCAGGACGCCTTCCTCGACCAGCAGGTTCAGCCGCGCGGTGACAATGCTGCGGGCTATGCCCAGCCGGGCCTGGAAATCGGCGAATCGTTTCACCCCCAGGAAGCAGTCCCGCAGGATCAGCAGGGTCCAGCGGTCGCCGATCACCGCCGCCGTGCGGGCGACGGAACAGGGCTGGGCGGCCAGATCATCCCATTTCATGGCGCATCTCCGTGAGGGAATGAAAACTCGCATTGACGGCGTCGGGATTCAAGGAGAGGTTGGTCTCGAAAAGAGACTGATAAGGATTTCAGGGGCATGACTTCAGGTTCAAAGAGCGCTTGCCTTGTGGTCGGGGTCGGCGAAGGGGTCGGCGGGGCCATTGCCAAGGCCTTCGCCGCCGAGGGTTACGCCGTCTGCATGACGCGCCGGGCCCGCAATCTTGATCAGCTGGACAGCCTGGCGGGTGAGATCCGCGCGGCCGGCGGCATCGCCCATGCCTTCGGGGTCGATGCCCGGGAGGAGGGCGAGGTGATTGCCCTGTTCGACAGGATCGAGGCCGAGGTCGGGCCGCTGGAAGTGGTGGTCTTCAACATCGGGGCCAATGTCCGGTTCGGCATTGTCGAGACCACCTCGCGGGTCTTCACCAAGGTCTGGGAAATGGCCTGCTTCGCCGGCTTCCTGGCGGGGCGGGAGGCGGCCCGGGTCATGGGACCGCGGGGCAGGGGGACCATCCTCTTCACCGGCGCGACGGCCTCGATCCGCGGCCGCGACGGCTTTGCAGCCTTTGCGGCGGCCAAGGCGGGCCTGAGGGCAGTGGCCCAGAGCATGTCCCGGGAGCTGGGTCCCAAGGGCATTCACGTGGCCCATGTGGTGGTGGACGGCGCCATTGACGGCAACTTCACCCGGGCCAACCGCACCGATGTGGAGAGCCTGCTGGCCGCCGACGCCATTCTGAAACCCGAAGAAATCGCCGCCAATTATGTGTGGCTGCACAATCAACAACGCTCGGCCTGGACCCATGAGGTGGATCTGCGGCCCTGGGCGGAGAGCTGGTGAGGAGACACCCCATGACGCGCACCATCGACTTCATCTTCGATTTCGGCAGCCCCAATGGCTATCTGTCCTGGAAGGTCTTGCCAGAGATCGCCGCGCGCACCGGGGCCAGGATCAACCTGATCCCCTGCCTGCTGGGGGGGATTTTCAAGATCACCGGCAACCAGGCACCCAACCTCGCCTTCGGCAACATCAAGGGCAAGCTGGCCTATGAGAGTCTGGAGACCCGGCGGTTCGTGGCCAAACACGGCCTGACCAGCTTCGCCTTCAATCCCCATTTTCCGGTCAACACCCTGCTGATCATGCGCGGCCTGATCGCCGCCCAGAGACAGGGGGTGGGCGAGGCCTATCTGGAGGCCGTGCTGAAGGCCATGTGGGAGGACGGCCAGAAGATGGACGATCCAGAGGTCGCCGCTGCGGTCCTGACCGCCGCCGGCCTCGATGCAAAGGCCATTCTGGACGCCACCCAGGACCCTGAGGTCAAGGCTGAGCTTGTCGCCAATACCGACGCGGCGGCGGCCCGGGGAACCTTCGGCATTCCGACCTTTTTTGTCGGCGATGAAATCTTCTTCGGCAAGGAACGTCTGGGACAGGTGGAGGAAGAGGTTCTGAAGGGCTAGTCTGGGAACTCATCCTTCAGAGAGCGCCTCCCATGCTGCGTCCCGCCGTCCTGACCCTCGCCCTCTTGATGGCCAGCGCCGCCTATGCCGCCACCGATCCCGCCCGCCTGTCCTCGACGGTGAAGATCCTGGCCTCCGACGCCTTTCAGGGCCGGGCGCCGGGGTCGGCGGGGGAGACCAAGACCCTCGAATACCTGGTGGCCCAATTCAAAGCCCTGGGCCTGGAGCCCGCCGGGCCAAAGGGAAGTTTCCTGCAGGCCGTGCCCCTGCTGAAGACCCAGGTGGACCCCAAGGGCGCCTTCAGCCTGACCTCGGGCGATGGGAAATCACTCCTGGTCCTGGGGCAGGAC
>CAIYSH010000149.1 GCA_903928755.1 uncultured Alphaproteobacteria bacterium
GCCAGCCGCCCCATCGAAACGCGCCCTCCCGCTGAGCGAGTCTTACCCCGGCAAGCGGTCCCGGCGCGGGCAACTCATAGCAATACTCAAGGCCCGGGCGATTCTTCCGATAACCCACCCGGAACCTATTTTAGGTCCGTTCGAGTGGACGGATCGAAGGGGCCGGCCGACGTTATCCCATGCCGACCGGCCCCGGATAGGGTTCCACTTCTGGATAAAGTCTCACCTCCGGAGAGGGTCTGGCTTCCGGAGAGGATCTCGCTTCCTGCTGACGGTTCCGATAGAGGCTGGGCCGCCACCCCGTCCAACGCTTGAAGGTATTGGAGAACACAAAGGGATTGGCATAACCCACCCGCTCAGCAATGACCTCGAGCTTCAGGTCCGTTTCGGCCAACAGGCCGGCCCCATGTCGGATACGCAAGTAGGTTACCTGCTGCATGGGAGAACGCCCCAACTGACGGCGACACAACCGTCGCAAATGCTCACCGCTGCAATGGGCGCGACGCGCCAACTCGGTGAGAGTCCACGCATGGGCGGGCTTCGCCGCCACCGCTTCCCACAATTGACTCAATCGGTCGTCGATGTGCCAGGGCTGAGCAAAGCGCGAAATATAGCCTTGGACGAGTTCCACCCAATGATGGAGCGCGGCCAGACGTCCATCGCCTGCCTGTTCGGCCATAAGGCCCTCGACCGCATGCCGGAAGCCCTCCGAAGGAAATTCGGCCAATACCGGCGCACTGGCGGCTCCAAGGGGCCCCCGACCGGCCGAGGACTCGTATCGGACCCAGACAAAATCCCACCGATGTCCGGGAACTGCGTGAAACGCGCAAAGCACGTGGGCCGGCGAGAGACACGCCTGACCGGCGCGGCAGCGCTGCCAGCGACCGTCGAGCCAGATACGCCCTTCACCCCCAAAGCATGCCAGGAAGTAGCTGCCCGGCAGGTCGGTCCGCACCATGGTGTAAGGTTCGATCGCCTGGGCCAGGCCCACGTGGGCGATCTGATACGGCACCAGGGACGGGCAACCCGCCGCCCGCAGGATTCTCTCCTGGGTGCCCGGTCCCGGTGTGTGCGTTTCAACCAGAGGTGGGTGGCGCATGATCCACCCCAACCCTGCGGCACCGGTCTTCAAAACTGAATAATGAAAACCACGCAGGCCTCAAAACCATCTCTAGGCTGCGGAAACCCACCTTGCAGAGTTTCTGAGTCTCAAAAGCTGCCATGAGTTTTCTTTGTCAGGTCGCCCTAGTTTTACGTAACCATTGGGGAAGCCAACCATGCCGTCCCGAAATCACCCCGATATCGTCCCGCCGACCGCTCGTCCATTCCGGAAGCTCCTGGCGGCCAACCGTTCCGAAATCGCGGTCCGCATCTTCCGGGCGGCGACTGAACTCAATTTGCGCACTGTGGCCGTCTATGCGCAGGAGGACCGGTTCTGCATTCACCGCTTCAAGGCCGATGAGTCCTACCTGATCGGTCAAGGTAAGGGCCCGGTCGCCGCCTACCTGGACATCGAGAGCATCGTGGCCACCGCCAAGGCGAAGGGGGTCGATGCCATCCATCCGGGCTACGGATTTTTGAGCGAAAATCCGGCCTTCGCCCGCGCCTGCGCCAAGGCGGGCATCACCTTTGTGGGTCCGAGCCCAGAGCTTCTGGACATGATGGGCGACAAGACGGCCGCACGGGCCGTGGCTCAGCGCATTGGAGTACCCACCCTGCCCGGCACCGATGAGCCCATCTCCGATCGGGATGAGGCCATGAAGGCCGCACGCAAGATCGGCTTCCCTCTCATCATCAAGGCGGCCTTCGGCGGTGGTGGTCGAGGCATGCGAGTGGTCAAAAAAGAATCGGAACTGTCCGGTCTTCTTGATGAGGCCCAAGGCGAGGCC
>CAIYSH010000150.1 GCA_903928755.1 uncultured Alphaproteobacteria bacterium
GGACATGCAGCATGACTTCTTCGGGCCGGACCAGGTCCATTTCCACGCCCAGGGCGCGGATCCGCTCACCTTGCCTTCGGGTCTGGCGGAACGGCTTGCGTTCCGAGCGTCGACGGCTCAGGAGGGCGCGCCGCTGCATGATCCTGCGGTCAATCACCGCCATTCCGACTGTCCAATGCGCTCTGAAGGCACGATCCCGGCTAGCTAGGGTCTGGGGCTTTAAATATTTGCTAGCATTGAGTGGCCACCGTCACATCAGGCCCAGGGCCTTGAAGCTTGCGACGCCGTGACGCCCCACCACCAGATGGTCATGGACTGCGATCCGAAGGGCTTTTGCCGCATCGATGATCTCTCGGGTCATGCTGATGTCTGCACTGGAAGGTGAGGGGTCTCCGGAGGGGTGGTTATGCACCAGGATGATGGCGCTGGCCGCCAGTTCAAGGGCGCGGCGCAGGATTTCCCGGGGATAGGCAGGGGCGTGATCCACAGTGCCCTGGTGCATAATCTCGTCGGCGATCAGCTGGTTTCGCTTGTCGAGAAACAGGACCCGGAACTGCTCACGGCTTTCATGGGCCATGGCCAGGCGGACGAAGGCATGCAGCTGGGAAGACGAGGTAATGACTGTCCTTCTGGCCACATCTTCGCGACCCATGCGCACAGCGGCTTCATGGGCGAGCTTCAGGTCCAGGGCGACGGTCTGTCCGACGCCAGCCACAGATTTCAGTTCCGACAGGCTGGCGGCCATCACCCCGGTCATGGATCCAAACCGGGTCAGCAGGGCCTTGGCCAGGGGCTTTACATCGCCCCGAGGCAGGCTGCGGAAGAGGTAGAGTTCCAGCAGTTCATAATCGGGGATCGCCGTGAACCCGCCTTCGGCAGCGCGGTCCCTCAACCGATCGCGGTGGCCCAGATAGTGTTCCTTCTCAGGCGCTACAAACCCCCAGGGGCCACCAGAATCCGAGACTTCAACATCCATGTGCGTGCCTTGCATCAAGGTGATCACATGAATGTTCATTATCCGTTCCGGTTTGGCAAGACTCTTCTTTAGGTTGATTTACCGCAGGAGATCGACCTTTACGGCATTGTCGTCTGAATTCCGGTCAATCTGTTTGTTGTAGGGATCCAGGCCGGCAAAAGTCGGCAGTCTGTCTACCGTGACCGTCACGGTCTGGGACCCCGAGCGAACAGGTCTGCGCTGCAGATAGACCACGTTTTTTCCCGAAAAGCCCTTCGTTCCTGGCTCTGCCGTAAAGGCTCCGACATCAAAGATTTCCTGGGTCAGGGGCACCTCAGCCTCCTTTCCCTTGCCGTCGGCATAGAGCTTTCTGGCCTCAACGGTCAGGGTCACGTCGTATCGTCCGTCAGGGCGCTTGCGGGCCGTCGCCGATTTCGTCTTCAGGTCATAAAGTGTGATTTTTTCGAACAGGTCGGTGATCAGGGCCTGGGATCTGGGGTCGGGTCCCGCTTCCAGCCGCAGGGCGTCCACCAGATCCTGGGACCGGGGATAGGGCGCACCCTTGAAAGCGTGGTCGGCCAGAAGTCGGCGCAGGGCGGCATTGACCGTGGTCTCACCCAGCTGGTCGCGCAGCAGGTACATGACCATCGAGCCCTTTCGATAGTGGACATATTGCTGATTTTCGACCCTGACGAGGGGGACTTCCTCGACTACCTCTGTCCCGCGATTGCGCAGATAGCTGTCCAGTTCCCGTTTCAGAAACTTCCGTATGTCGTTGGCCCCATAGGTTTTTTCCATGACGATCAGGGCGGAATACTGGGCCAGGGTCTCCGACAGGACCGTGGCACCCTGCATGTCGGCCCCGACGATCTGGTGGGCCCACCACTGGTGGGCCAGTTCATGGGCCGTGATGTAGGTGTTGTAGTCGATCTTGTCGGGCTTGGTGGGGTCGGCCACGAAGCCGATGCCTTCGGAATAGGGCATGGTATTGGCGAAGGACTGGGCGAATTCCGCATAGTCCGGGAACTCGATGATCCGGGCCTGATGGAACTGATAGGGACTGAAATTTGCCTGGTAATAGTCCAGACCTGTGGCCATGGCCTTGAGCATGCGGTCCACATTCCAGGGGTGCTGGGCATCGTAATAAACCGCCAGCTCGACGCCCTTGTGCATGACCTTCCGCACAGCATAGCGGGCCGACTGGATTGAGAAGAAGTTCAGAACCGGCGCGTCGGTCTTGTAAACGGCGGTCCTGCGTCCGTCCCGGGTCACGTCCGAGACCAGATAGCCGGGGGCTATGGGCGTCTGGTCAGCCTCGGTGGTGACGGCGATCCGGGCGTTCACCCAGTCTGCATTGAACACATAATTCCTGCCACGGGCGGTAAGGTCCTCAAGTCTTGGCGGGCGGAGCTCGGGCGGCAGGCCATATTTGCGGCGCTTGGCCCGGTCCTGCAGCAGCTGGCCTCGGCTCATGCCGATGATGGGTGCAAACTCGAAATTATTCACGAAGGTCCCGTTGTCGACGACCTTGGTGATGTTGCCAGAGTTCTTGAATCCCCTCTGGGAGAGTTCCGTTTCGAAGGTCAGGGTGGCAATTCCGCCGGGCACCAGGGGCTTGTCGAAGGTGAAGATCCTGTAGTTGAAACGGTCATAGAGCTTGCTGACGCTTGCCCCGGTCAGGGTCAGTTTCAGGACCCTCACATCACGATCAAACCGGACGTGGGCATTGGTGAGGGGGGACAGGGTCCGGTTGGTCAGCTGATAGGAACCACGGGTGATCATGCGTGGTTCGTGGGGGTGCAGGTCGATCTTCAGGTCTACATCGGTAATGGAGGGCTCGGGCAGGTCCTGGAACTTCAGCAGGGCCTTTTCATAGTCCGCCAGGAACACCTCATTAGAGATCGAGTTCCGATAGGGGTTCCAGACATTGGTATTGGTATAGATATAGCTGCCCAGTCCGATGGCACTGACCACAGCCAGACCGGCGATCAGGCCTGCGGGTCCCGCGAGCCGGCGTGGCAGGCGCTGCAGGCGCGGCACAAGGCGGGTCTCGGTGCCCCGTCGCCAGAGGCCATGGCTGAGCACCAGAAGCAGAATTGCGATGGCCGACCAGTAGGCCCTGAACCATCCGGCAAATACGGCGAAGTCTCCTTGCCCGTTCATGTCAGAGAGGGGCACTGAGGGGCTCGCCCCATAGATGTAGAGGTTGTGGTCAAGGCCGATCTGATTAAGGGTCAAGGTGCC
>CAIYSH010000151.1 GCA_903928755.1 uncultured Alphaproteobacteria bacterium
CTCTTCCCGATCAACGGGAAACGGCGACTTGAACGAAACATGCGATGAACATTTGAATGTGAGCTACTGATCTTCGGAGACCCTGTCCGGAGTGAAGGGTTCAGGGGAGTGGGTCATGCCCCGCGTGCTGTCTGAAGCCGATGTTGCAGATTTCCGCGACCGTCTCTGTGAGGCGGCAGAGCGCCTGTTTGCGGAACATGGCCCGGCTGCGGTCACCATACGCCAGCTGGCCGGTGATCTCGGGGTCAGCCCCATGACGCCCTACCGATATTTCAAGGACAAGGACGATATCCTGGCCGCGGTTCGGGCCAATGGGTTCACCCGGTTCTCCGAAGCCCTGGAGGCGGCGTTTGACTCCGTCGAAGGCGGGCGAGCAAAGGGCGCCGCCGTTGGTGATGCCTATCTCAAATTCGCCTTCGAGCACCCGGCCACCTACAAGCTGATGTTCGACCTCGATCAGCCCGATGAAGACAGATACCCACATCTGACCGCCGCCGCCCAAAGGGCGCGAGAGACCCAGACCCATTGGGTGAAATGCCTGATCGCAGAGGGCGTATTCGCCGGCGATCCAGACGAAATTGGCCACCTCTTCTGGGCGGCGACCCATGGGGCGGTCGGTCTGGAACTGGCGGGCAAGATCCCTGAGGGCGCGGCCCGAAAACTCCACCGTGAACTCAACCACGCCCTGGCCCGCGGCCTGCGCCCCTGAACCCGACAGGCAAAACAAACATGGCCCGTTACGACTTCGCCTCCGATAATACCGCCGGAGCGGCCCCGGAGGCCATGGCAGCCATCCTCACCGCCAATGATCTTGGCCCCACCGCAGGTTATGGCGCGGACACGGTCACAACCGAGGCCGCTGACGCGGTGCGCGCCTGGCTGGATGCCGATGCAGAGGTGCGTTTTGTCGCCTCGGGCACGGCGGCCAACGCCATTTCCCTGGCTGCCCTTTGTCGACCCTTTGAGGCCGTGCTGGCCCATGAGCACGCCCACGTGACCACCGATGAGACCGGCGCCCCGGGCTTTTTCGGGCATGGTCTTGGCGTCATCGGTTTAGCGGGCACCTCGGCCAAGATAGATCTTTCGACCCTTGAGGCGGCCCTGTCAGGGCAGGACTCGCCCCATAAGCAGGCCCCCGCCGTCCTTTCGCTGACCAATGCCACGGAATATGGCGCGGTATATGCCACAAACGAGGTGAGCCGCCTCGCCGCCGCAGCCCGAGCTCAATCCTGCGCCGTGCACCTGGACGGCGCGCGCCTGGCCAACGCCGTGGCTGCCGGCTTCGACCAAAAGGCGATCGCCGCCGCCGGGGTCGATATTCTGGTACTCGGGGGAACCAAGGCAGGCATGCCGCCCACCGAGGCTATTGTCATCCTCAACAAGGCCCTGACCCGCAGGTTTGACGCGCGCCTGAAGCAGTCCGGCCAGCTGCCTTCAAAGGGCCGCTTCTACGCAGCCCCCTTCATCGGCATGTTGCGGGATGGCGCCCTAGAGCGCCACGCCGCTCACGCCAACGCCATGGCCAAGCTCCTCGCCGACGGCATGCCCTTCAGTCTTAGCCATCCAGTTCAAGCCAACGGCGTTTTTGTCGACATGCCGCAGGATGCGCATGAGCGCCTGACAAAGGCCGGATGGGTCGCCTACCGCTGCCTGGATGGATCGGTCAGATTCATGTGTTCCTGGGCGACCAGGCCAGAGACGGTGGATCAGTTGCTGACGGATATCAAGCTCACAGCTTGACCTGTCGTCAGATTATCCAGCCCGAAACTGTTGCGCATCTGCAAGGTTTGCAGATTTTGTCATCTACCCGATGAGATTGTGTCTCAAAATTGTCGGAAAGGGTTTGAAACTCTTTTTTGACCATGAAATTGAGCATCATCAATCCCTCAGCATGCGGGGGTGAAGGGTTTGCGCTTCACCTGCTCCGCCTTGTGGAGGGAGATCATGTGGTCGCTATTCCGCGTCTTCAGATTTCCAGAATCGATGGCCAAGGGGGCCTTACATATGTTGAACGCCAAGAGCGCTTTCAGAGCGGCTTTGTTGTCCTCCGTTGCGACAGCCATGGTCGCGCTTCCGCAGATTGCATTCGCTGCCGACAAGGCTGCCGACGTTGAGGAACTGGTCGTCACCGGGTCGCGCATCCACCGCGCGGAACTCACCTCGGTGCAACCCATTCAGGTCCTGACCAGCAAGACCATGGATGAGCGCGGCTTCAACAATGTTGCCGACGCCATCAACGAACTTCCGGCGGCCGGCGTTCCGGTCAACCCGATCGGCGACCAGGGGAGCTTTGGCACCGGTCGCAACTTCGTCAACATCTTCAACCTGGGTACCAACCGCACCCTGACCCTGGTGAATGGGCGCCGCTTCGTCGGCGGCAACCCGGCCTCGATCTTCACCGGTGCCAGCGCCGGCGGTCAGGTCGACCTCAATGTGATCCCCACAGGTCTGGTCGACCGCATTGAAAC
>CAIYSH010000152.1 GCA_903928755.1 uncultured Alphaproteobacteria bacterium
CGCGAGCGCGAGATGCTGCTGCAGACGACGCTGACCTCGGCGCAGCGGATGACCGCGGAGATGAAGGGCATCGCGCGCCGGGAGGCCGACCTGATCTTCGCCGACGCCGACCTCGCTGCGCTCTATGACGCGATGAATCCAGGCCGGGAGGACTATGATTTTTACCGTCCGATGGTGATGGGGGCCGCTTCGGTCCTGGACGTCGGCTGTGGCACGGGTTCCATGCTGCATGCGGCCCGCGACGCCGGGCATAAGGGGCGGCTTTGTGGCCTCGATCCGGCTCCGGGAATGTTGGCCCAGGCGCGCCGCCGCGCCGATGTGGAATGGGTGCTGGGCGATCTCGCCTCGGTTCAATGGGACGCAGAGTTTGATCTGGTCGTCATGACGGGGCACGCCTTTCAGGTCTTTATCGAAGACGATGCCTTACGCTATGCCCTGGCGCGCATTCATTCAGCCCTGAGGCCGGGCGGGCGCTTCGCCTTTGAGACGCGCAATCCTTCGGCCCGGGCTTGGGAGTCATGGGAAACCGAAGCTCGAGACACTGTCGACGGCCCCCAGGGCGAAAAGGTGCGTATGAGCCGGAAAGTCACGACGCCCTACAATGGACGGGTGGTATCCTTCTCGCACACCTTCCAAAGTGCATCTTGGGATGCGCCGCGAGTCAGCCACAGCACCTTGCGGTTCATCGGCAAGGCTGACCTCGACGCCGCCCTGGCCCAGGCAGGCCTGGTCCTGGAGGCTCAGTTTGGCGACTGGGACGAGAGCCCGCTCACAGAGACCAGTCCCGAAATCATTACCATTGCCCGCCGGATTTGATGGGCTGTTGGCCCTGCAATCGAAAATCCGTCATGTAATTACAAAATCATAATTATAAATGTCCGATGATCTGAATCAGATTTGAATGGGACGAACACAAGAATCTTTCAAATCAGCGCAAGCATGACGGTGTGAGCTTTGAGGAAGCCCGGTGGGTTTTCCAGGATCCGCTAAACATCACGGTGCAGGATCGCATCGAGGGCGGCGAGCAGAGGTGGCAAACTATTGGGGCGGTCTACGGCGTCCTGATTCTGCTGGTGGCCCACACGATCAGAGAGGAAGACGACGAAGGCAGGGTGGTTGAGATCATCCGGATCATTTCAGCGCGACGGGCTACGCCGCGGGAAAGACGACGCTATGAAAACGAAATTGGTTAGGTCCGCCCTGGAAACCCTGCCGCCGCTGACCGAAGCACAGCGCGAAAGGCTGGCCGCACTGGCCGCACTGGCCGCACTGTCTAACGAGTCGATCGATACTAGCGACAGTCCCGAGCTGTCCGATGAAGTCTGGAGCGCCGGGGTGCGCGGGCGGTTCTACCGGCCTGTAAAGCAGCAGATCACCGCGCGCATCGACGCCGACGTGCTGGATTGGCTGAAGTCGCAGGGTAAGGGATATCAGGGCCGCATGAACGCAATCCTGCGGCGGGAAATGCTGGCTTCAATCAAGCAGTCGGGGCGGGCCTAGTTTGGATAAGGTGAGGGCGTACCATCGCTCTGCCGCTTAGGCTGCAGGCTCCAGCCGAGTAACAGTGATATCGCCCGCTCGGGCCAGGGCCAGATCATAGGTCGTTTGCATGCGCAGCAAGGTGTCCGCCCTAACGCCGAAGGCCTTCTCAAACCGGATGGCCATGTCGGCAGTCAGGCTGGCGTGACCATTCAGTAAGGCGCTTAGGGCCTGGCGCGATACGCCGAAGTGACGGGCCAGGGCTGCGACGCTGACGCCGCTGGGGTCGACGATTTCGGCTTTGAGCCAGGGCCCGGCGTGTACGGCGAGGGCGGAGTGCATTTTAAGCGCCATGATAATGCTCAAGGTTCATTCTAGGTCTTAGGGATTGTTGGACCTGTC
>CAIYSH010000153.1 GCA_903928755.1 uncultured Alphaproteobacteria bacterium
ACAACGATTATCGCCGAAATCCGGAGGAGCCTTTTCATGCCCATCTTTTATCCCGACATCCTGCAGCAGCGCACTGCCGCCCGCACCTTCACCTATGGCGACAAGGACGTCATGCTTTATGCCCTGGGCGTCGGCCTCGGTCAGGACCCGATGAATGCCACTGAGCTGGGCTTCGTCTATGAGAAGGGCCTGAAGGTAGTACCGACGGCCGCCACGGTTCTGGCCTCGGGTCTGCGTGGCACGGCCGGCCCCGCCCCGGAAATGCCAGACGGACACCGGCAAAGCCAGATCAACTTCCTGATGGTCGTGCACGGCGAACAGAAGGTCGAGCTGCACAAGCCCCTGCCCGCCTTTGGAACCTTCACCGCAGAGAGCCGCACGGCTGGTGCCTATGACAAGGGCCCCGGCAAGGGTGCCGTCATCATCAACGAAACCGTCTGGACCGACGACAAGGGCGAAAAGGTCGCCACCCTGACCGGATCAACCTTTGCCCGCGGAGATGGCGGGTTTGGGGGTCCCTCCGAAGGTGCACCGGAGCCACACACGGTCCCGACCCGCCCCGCCGACCTGTCGGTCGACTTCACCACCCGCGAGGATCAGGCCCTGCTCTATCGCCTCAATGGCGACCGCAACCCCCTGCACTCCGACCCGGACGTGGCGAAGAAGGCAGGCTTTGAACGGCCGATCCTGCACGGTCTCTGCACCTATGGCATCACCTGCCGCGCCGTCCTGCAGGCCATCACTGATTTTGATCCGGACCAGATCTATTCCCACCAGGCCCGGTTCTCCGCCCCGGTCTTCCCGGGCGACACCATCACCGTGGACCTGTGGAAGGACGGCAAGAACATCTCGTTCGAGGCCCGGGTAAAGGCCCGGAACGTCACGGTCATCAAGAACGGTCTGACCGTTATACGTTGATCCGGCGGGGCGGCGCGTCGGCAATCCAGCGCGCCGTTTCATCCCTCTAGTCGGCGGGACGCGGCTGGGTCAAAGCGGCGTAAAGATCCGTCCGGCGATCGCGGAAGAAACCCCAGGCCGCCCGATGCCGAGCCAGGAAGTCCAGGTCGAATTCTGCGGCGATGACGCCTTCGTCGTCCCGGCCCAGTTCAGCCACCAGGTCTCCCCTGTGGTCGGCGATGAAGGACGAGCCGTAAAAGCCCTGACCGCCGCCGGGATAGTTTTCCCAGGGCTCAAAGCCCGTGCGGTTTGATCCGACCACAGGAATGACGTTGGAGACGGCGTGACCCTGCATGGCCCGGCGCCAGGGCGCAGCCGTGTCCAGGCTGGGATCATGGGGCTCTGACCCGATGGCCGTAGGATAGAGCAGGATTTCGGCACCCATCAGCACCATGGAGCGGGCGGCTTCCGGGTACCACTGGTCCCAGCATATGCCGACGCCGATCCGGCCATGGCGGGTGTCCCAGACCTTGAAGCCCGTATCCCCCGGCCGGAAATAGTACTTTTCCATATAGCCCGGGCCATCGGGGATGTGGCTCTTGCGATAGACCCCCATCAACGACCCGTCGGCGTCGATCATGACCAGGGAATTGAAATAGTGCGGCCCTTCCTTCTCGAAGATCGAGACGGGCAGGACAATGCCCAGTTCTGCCGCCACAGGCGCCAGGGCCGTCACGCAGGGATGGGTGCGCCAGGGATGAGCATCCGCAAACCAGCGCTCCTCCTGGGCGACACAGAAATAGGGACCCTGAAACAGCTCGGACGGCAGAATGACCTGGGCGCCCTGGGCCGCTGCCTGACGGATCAGGTCGATGGTCTTCGCGATATTGGCGTCCAGATCCATCCCGTAGGAGGTCTGGAGGGCTGCGACCTTGAGCGTGCGAACCATCAGGCGGGCTCCTGCTGGGTAATGCAGTGGAAGGACCCGCCCCCGGTCAGTATGGCGTCCGAGGGCAGGCTGATCACCGTGCGGTCAGGGAACAGGGTTTGCAAGGCCTGTGCAGCCAGGCTGGCGGCCTGAGGATCACCGTCATAAGTGGGCATGATCACCGCGCCATTGGCGATGATGAAGTTCATATGGCTGGCAGGGGCGACCCCGCCGCCCTGGCTCTCGATCCAACCTGGAGAGGGGATGCGCACCACCCTGAGCCTGGCACCTGCTGCATCGACCATACCTGCAAGATTGGCTGCAGCGAGGTTGTAGGCCTCGGCATTCACATCACCCAAACCCCAGGCGACCGGGCAGACCGCCACACCCGGTGCCACGAAGCGGGCGAGGTTGTCGACATGACCATCGGTATGGTCATTGGCCAGACCTTCTCCCAGCCAGAGCACCTTGCGGGTGCCCAGGGCTTCGGCCAGGGCCTTCTCAGCAATGATCTCTGTCCATCCAGGATTGCGGTTGGGGTTCAGTAGGCATTGGCGGGTGGTGAGCACCGTTCCCTGGCCATCATGATCAAGGGCCCCGCCTTCGAGGATCATGTCTTGTTGGGCGAGGTCGACCCCAGACGCCTTCGCGATCTGATCTGAAACCGTGTCGTCGTGGTCGAGCAGGTATTTGCCGCCCCAGCCGTTGAACTTGAAGCCCAGGGCGACATCGGTCTTCTCACGTTTTGCAAAAATCGGTCCCGTGTCGCGAAGCCAGATATCGCCAAACTGACCTGGAACAATCTCGATCCCCGCGTCATCACCGAGCAGGCGCCGCGCGGCGATCTCGCCTTCATCGCAGCCGGTCAGCAGACGGACCTTCTCGCCACCAGGACCCGCTAGGGCGCGGGCCAGGGCCGCGACCTCATCCTGGGCGGGGTCAAGGTTGTCTTCCCAGAGATCGGCATGGCTCGGAAACCCCAGCCACATCGCCCTGTGCGGTGCCCATTCGGGAGGAACAATCAGCGACATCGGATGTCTCCAATCAAGGAAGGCGCGCAGATGGGGGGAAGGATGGTTCGCGTCAAGCCCGCACAAGAAAAGGGCGGCCTGTCGCCAGGCCGCCCCCTCAGGAATTCAGTCTGAAGTCCTGGGACCTAGAACTGGTAGCGAAGACCGATCTGCATGAACCACAGCGAGGCTGCAGTGTTGCGGGTCTTGCTGATCACGGTCGGAACGCTGGAATAGCGATACCGCGGGCAGGCCGCATTGGTCGTCGCAATGGCAAGACCAGTCGCGTCCGCGCAGCTGACACGGGCCAGACCGATGGTGTCGCTGTATTCGGCCACCTGGCCCCAGTCGCTGTTCATCAGGTTCAGCACGTTACGGATATCGAACTGCACCTTCAGCTTGTGGCCCTCGATCAGGGTCGGGAGCTCCTGGCTGATCTGCATGTCCACACGGCCGACCGGCGCATTGGTCTTCGAATACTTCTCCATCAGCTGACCGTTGGGCAGGTCGAAGTTGGTGAAGGCGCGCTTGAAGTTGTCATAGTCTGCCTGAGTGGCAAAGGTCACGAGGCCGACGTTGAGGTCAGCTGTATTCGTGTCGCCACGGAAATCCGGCACGTAAAGCAGCTGGGCCGTACGATTGACCCCGAAGACCGGGCTGCGGCCCGAAGCACTGTCAGACATGGTGAAGCTGAACGGACGGCCATCCTGGCGTTCGGCGAAGACGCTGATCCGGGTTTCATTGTCGCCGAAGAAGTTGTGG
>CAIYSH010000154.1 GCA_903928755.1 uncultured Alphaproteobacteria bacterium
ATACCGGTTTCCAGACAGAAATCATTATAGGTCTGGATCTGGATGGTCGCTTCGCCCCAGGTCATGGGCACCACGTCATTGATGCCGCGCTCATACAAGTCCTGGGCTTCACGGACCTTTGCTTGAAGTGTCCCAACCGACTGCGCCAGGAAGGCATATTCCTCATAATTGTCGAGCCAGGCCTGCAGCAGTCCAATTCCCAACGCATAGAGAGAGGTGGATCGGCCCGATGCCTTGGTGATCCCGAGAATGCTCGCGCCGCCATTCGAGATGATACCAAAGGTCCTGTTGCCGAAATTATATTTGGAATGAGACTCGCCCAATTGATTGAAGGCATAGGTGCAGACACCCCGGGACAGGTTGAATCCGGCGCGGCGATACGCGAAATTGGCCTTGGTTGAATCTGCGCCTGGCGACCGGGCGGCGGTCGAGGCTGTCTGGTAGTCAACCAGCAGGGTTCCGATTGATCCGGCGGCACCCGCGGCATCATCAACCAGCTGGGTGCGGCGCGACCCGCCATCCCTGGCGCTCTTGACGATCACCACATCCCTTTCAACCCCGAAGCGGTCATGGGCCGTTCCAAGCGGGGAGCGGACAATGCGATTGTCCGGAGCCGGGGACAGTGCACTCGTAGAACACCCCGTCACTGACAGGGCCAATACGATGATTGCAGTTGCAGAACGCGCGATCGCCATGGTTGAACCTTGATGCATTGAACTTATGCAATCTAGGGTCTGCTTGAAACTTTTTGTAAACCCTAAATGGAACGCCGGTCTGCATTTTCTCCTTGCATGCACACTATTCAGGCACCCGGTCCGGGTGAGCCCGGAAACCCTGCGCCCCTATTCCGCCCCGGCCAGGGTCAGCAGCGAGAGCAGACCCACCTGCATGCCCTTGAGGCTGCCGGGCTTTTCCACATCCACCCATTCATCCAGGGCGTGGGCCCGGCCGGCCAGGCCGCCAGAGCCGATGGTCACGGCCGGGATGCCAAGGCTCATGGGCACGTTGGAGTCCGTCGATGAGGCCTCGAAGCTGGTCTCGAAGCCCAGGGCACGGCTCGCAGCCTGGGTCAGCTGGACAATGGCCGTGGCCTCGTCCGTGCGGCCGGTGGGCCGTTCGCCAATCACCCTGGCCTCATAGGTCACAGGGCCGAACCGGGTGGAGCGGGCCTTGTTCTCCTGGGCCACGGCATTGGCCATGATCTCGTTCAGTTGCCGGTCCAGCCTGGCCAGCTCGACGGCGCTCTCCGAACGCAGGTCCACCTCAAGGAAAACGTCGTGGGGAATGGCGTTCACCGAGGTGCCGCCCCCCACCACACTGGCCGCATAGGTGGTCTTGGGCGCGGTCGGGGTGGTGATGGCATAGAGATCGGTGACCGTCCTGCCCAGGGCCGCCATGGGATTGACCATGCCATAGGCCCCATAACTGTGGCCGCCGGGGCCATGGAAGGCGATGTGATAGCGCTTGGACCCCACCCCCTGATTGACCACAAAACGCGGATCGGCCCCGTCCATGGAGATGAAGGCCTTGATGCGGCCGGCATACTTGCCCTTGTTGAACAGGAAGCGGACCCCGCGCAGGTCACCAGCCCCCTCTTCCCCCACATTGCCGACAAACAGAATGTCGGCCTTCGTCCTGATCTTGCCGGCCTCCATGGCCCGCAGATAGGCCAGCAGGGTGGCCAGGGACCGGGTGTCATCGCCAACCCCGGGAGCCATCAGCCGGGTCCCCTCACGGCGGACCCTGACGTCGGTGCCTTCTGGAAAGACCGTGTCCAGGTGGGCCGCAAAGACCACCACAGGACCACCGTCCACATGGGCGGTTCCGCGGCGGATGCCCATGACATTGCCCTCGGCATCGGTTTCCACATCCGTGAGCCCGGCCGCCTGGAGCCGGGCCAGATAAGCCCTGCCCCGCTCGGCCTCCTTGAAGGGCGGCGCCGGGATTTCCGTCAGGGTGATCAGATCGGCCACGGTCTGGTCGTGGGTATCCGACAGGCTTGCAACCGCCGCCTTATAGCCCTTGCTGGCCAGGACCTTCTGGACGCTCCGGACAGGATCGGCAGCAAGGGCCGGGCCGGACAGCAGGGCCAGGGCCGCGACGGTGGCCAGGAGACGGATAAACACCAGGTCAGACTCCCTGCCTGCGGGCCCGGGCGACGGTCCGGGCTTCGCGGAAGGACACCAGCCTCTGGGAGGCTTCGTCCCAAAGGGCCAGTCGCACCGTCCTGAAACTTTCCCGAAGGCCGATCCGGCTTACGGCCTTCAGCTCCGGATGATCCCGGAGAATGTCGGACAGACGGTAGAAGGGGATGCGGCTGGAGAGGTGGTGCACATGGTGGATGCCGATATTGGCAGTCAGCCAGCGGAGGACCGGCGGCAGGTCGTAATAGGAACTGCCGCGCAGGGCCGCATCATCGCGGTCCCAGTCATCATTGCGGGCCCAGGTCACCCCTTCGAACTGATGCTGCACATAGAACAGCCAGACCCCGATGGTGGCGGCCACCACCATGGTCAGGAAGTTGATCACCAGAACCGGGGCCACACCCACCCACCAGATCAGCAGGGCCAGTCCGACTGCAATGCCGGCCAGATTGCCCAGGGTCGAGCGCCAGGGCCGCCAGCCATGTTTCATCAGGCCGATGGGCAGGCGCTGCTGGAAGAAGAACACAAAGACCGGGCCCAGACCGAACATGACCAGAGGGTTGCGATAGAGCCGGTAGCCCAGCTTCCGGATCGGCGGCAGGGCTTCGTATTCCTCGACGGTGAGCATTTCGATCACCCCCAGGCCCCGCCGGTCGAGATTGCCCGAGGTGGCGTGGTGGATGGCGTGGGTCTGTCGCCAATAGCTGTAAGGGGTCAGGGTCAGGACGCCGATCGCCCGACCGACCCAGTCATTGGCAGCCCGGGCCTCGAAGAAGGCGCCATGTCCGCAGTCGTGCTGGATCATGAACATACGCACCAGGAACACCCCGGCCGGCAGGGTGAAGATCAGGGCCAGGGCCGGATGGCCGACATTCCAGGTCAACCAGCCCAGCACCCAGCAGACCGCCAGGGCCGCGGTCGTCAGGATCAGCTCAAACAGGCTGCGTCCAAGGTCTGACTTCCGGTAGGCGGCAAGCTTCCGGTTCCAGTCTTCCATCTGTGTCACGGCCGAATCGGCTCCAAAAAACGCGTCTGTCGTATATCCATCATGTTTGCGTTGTTTGTGCGACGACCACTGACGTCCCGAGCCAGGAAAAGCCAATGCGCGAGCGAATTACAGTCAGGGTCCTGCTTTTTGACCGCGAGGGCAGGATCCTGCTGATGAAAGGGCGCATGACCCATCGACCCACGGACCGGGGGGCCTGGTTCACCGTTGGCGGTGGTGCCGATCCTGGCGAAACGGTCGAAGACTGCGCCCGCCGGGAGATTGCCGAGGAATCCGGCTTTACCGACGTGACCCTGGGGCCCATCGTCTGGCACCGCACCAGCCCCGGAGAATTGCCGGACGGCGAAAGGGTCCTGCTGAGGGAGACCTATGTGATGGCCTGGGTGCCTGGTGGCGAACCGGTCCGCGACAACTGGGAGGCCCACGAACACGACCTGGTGGACGACCTGCGCTGGTGGACCATTGAGGATCTCGCCGCCTGCGAGGACCGCATCTTCCCAGAGCGGTTGCTGGAGCTGCTGCCCGGGGTGGCGGCGGGTCGGTATCCGGAAACGATTGTGGATATTACGGTGAGGCACGACTGACCCCACCCCCGGTCATACCGGCGCAGGCCGGTATCCAGATGCATCCCCTGTGGTTGCCGCAAAGGCCGTGCTCCGGGTCACCGTCAGGTGCCGCGCCCTATGACCTGGACCCCGGCCTCCGCCGGGGTGACCGGTGGTTTTGGGAGGCGCGCTGCGGATAACCCACCCCCGGTCATACCGGCGCAGGCCGGTATCCAGATGCATCCCCTGTGGTTGCCGCAAAGGCC
>CAIYSH010000155.1 GCA_903928755.1 uncultured Alphaproteobacteria bacterium
CTTGATCTGGGCTTCGGTCAGCCTGCGGCGGAATTCCGGGTCATCAATCATCCGCCCGCCCCCGTCAGAGGCTTCCAGGCTGGCGATCTTCCTGACCTTGTTCAGCTGGTTGGTGAGGCCCGGCGCATAGGCCCCGCCCCGCTCGAACTGCAGCAGGTATTTGGCGTAGGTCCATCCCTGGTCCTCCTCGCCAATGCGATTGGCAACCGGTACCCGGACATTGTCGAAGAAGACCTGATTGATCTCCTGCTCGCCCTCGGCCGGGCCGTCCAGGGTGGGCAGGGGCACTATGGTGATCCCAGGCGTCTTCATGTCCAGCAGCAGGAAGCTGATACCCTTCTGCTTGATCGGATCGACGCTGGTGCGGACCAGACAGAACATCCAGTCGGCCCATTGGGCATAGGTGGTCCAGATCTTGGGGCCGTTCAGCACATAGTGGTCGCCATCCCGCTCGGCCTTCATGGACAGGGAGGCGAGGTCCGACCCCGAACCTGGCTCTGAATAACCCTGACACCACCAGACATCGGTGGAGAGGATTTTTGGCAGATGCCGGGCTTTCTGTTCCGGCGTGCCGAAGGCCATGACCACGGGGGCGCACATGCGCAGACCCATGTTTGAGGTTTCCGGCGCGCCTGCCAGGGCCATCTCCATATCGAAGATGAACTTCTTGGCGTGGCTCCAGCCCGTGCCGCCATATTCCACCGGCCAGTCCGGCGCGATCCAGCCCTTGTCATGCAGGGCCTTCAGCCAGCGGACCTGACCGGCCTTGTCGATGTGGTGGTTCTTGGACTGTGCGGACCGGGCCCGCATGTCTTCGTCAAAGTTCTCGTCGATGAAGGCCCGCACCTCGTCACGGAAGGCGAGATCTTCAGCGGAAAAATCCAGATCCATTTTGAAATCCTTTCCAGATTCAAGGTGCGGGTATCGGGTCTAGACCCCGTCGAGGTATTCAATTTCCGGACGGCCGCCCATGCAGGGGCCCATCTTCGGACCGGCCGCCTTGAAGTATTCGGTCTGGCCGTGGGCGCTCAGGGCGTCCTGGTCGGCATAAAGCTCGAGCACCTTGTAGACCTGCGGATTGCTGCGGCTCTTGGTCAGTTGATAGGCCAGATTGCCCGGCTCATTGGCCCGGACCTGTTTGGCCAGTTCGGTGAAGATGGCTTCGAATTCCGCATTTTTGCCTTCAGCCACCGTCAAGGTCGCGATCACGCCGATCATAGGTTCACTCCCAACAATTGTTTGAAACGGGAGGTTAGATGCGCAGCACGAGGGCGGCAAGCCGTCGCGCTGTATGACGTAGCGTGAAGGTCAGAGAAAAATCAGGGGCGGTCGTTCCAGCCATAGGCAACCCAATGGTGGCCGCCCAGATTACGGGCCTCCAGCACACCGTCCTCTGCCTTGGGGGATGCCGTCCGACGGGCACGCTGGGCGAGCCCCGCAAGACCCAGCAGGGCAGACGACATGACGGCAATCACAACGACAGTCGCAGCGGCGAAGACGGCCAGCACCGCCCCGATTGCCACGGCTGCAGCCGTCGCCAGTGCCCCGCCCAGCATGGCGATGCTCCGGAAGGCAGAACCGTATTTAGGCGCTTCGTTTCTGACCATTGCGATCCTACCCCACCATCATCCTGACGGTTGCCTGACATACTTCGTGGCTGCCAGGCGCAACGTCAACAAGGCGCGCATCAATATTACGACAAATCAGGCTCATGATGTCTCATTGAGCGTCAGGCTGCGACGCTCGCGCATGATGGCGTCATAGGCGGCATTGATTGCGGCGGCCTTGGCCTCGGCGACCTCAACATACTCACTGGGCAGGCCCCTGGCCCGGGCCCTGTCAGGGTGGGCCTCACTGAGCTGGGCACGCCAGAGCTTGCGGACCTCTTCATCCGGGGCATCCGGAGCGATCGACAGGACCGCATAGGGATCATCGGTGGCCAGGCCCAGATGGGTTGCCTTCAGGCGTCGAAACGTCAGGGGCGAAAACCCGAAGAGGCTTGAGACCGTTTCGAGATAGACCAGCTCGTCATCCGTCACGACGCCATCTGATCGGGCGATGTGGAACAGCCCGTCCAGCACATCTTCAAGCAGACCCGGACAGTTGCGGTACCGTTTGGCCAGACGCTTGGCATAGCTCTCATAGCCATGGGTGGTCTGGCGGGCGAGGTCGTAAAGGCGAAGTATGTTCTTCTCGGACCCGCCATCCGTCTGGAAGACCTCGAAAAACGCGTCATATTCCTGGATGTTGGCGCGACCGTCGGCCTTGGCCAGCTTGGCCCCAAGCGCCGTCACCGCCGTTGAGAACGCCGGATCTTCGCCGGGCAGGCCCGGAGGGCAATCGCCGTCTTCACAGCCGTCCGGCCGTCTGACAGCCCGCCCTGCAATGTTGCGCCAAAAGCTCATAGGAGTATCCAGATGCTTTAGGCCCTCCCTGCGTTCCTGACAACGCGAACCATAGCCGCAGAGTCTCAAGCTTTGGACGAAAAATGGCAGTTCTGGATCGACCGTGGCGGGACGTTCACCGATGTGATCGGGGCTCTAGGCGATCAGCCCGAAGTCTCTGCCAAATTCCTCTCCGCCTCCCCGGCCTATGCAGACGCTGCAGTGGCTGCCATGCGCAGCCTGATGGGCGTCGCTGAAGGTGCGCCGTTTCCTGCCGATCAGGTGGAGTCCATCCGCATGGGCTCGACGGTCGCCACCAATGCCCTCCTGGAGCGACGTGGGGCGAAGACCCTGTTCCTGACCACCCGGGGTTTTGCCGACGCCCTGGTGATCGGCGACCAGTCCCGGCCTGACCTCTTCGCCCTGGACCTGACCCGTCCACCGCCCCTCTATGCAGGGGTTGTCGAGGCTGACGAACGGCTTGCCGCCGACGGCACTGTGGTCCTCGCCCTCGACACAGACGCTCTGAGGCTGGTCCTGCAGACAGCGGTAGCAGAAGGCTATGAGGCCCTCGCCGTGGCCTTCCTGCATTCTGACCTCAACCCGGCGCACGAGGTCCTCTCCGGCGAAATCGCCCGGTCCGTCGGCTTTCCCTTCGTCGCCCTGAGCCATGAGGTCAGCCCCCTGCCCCGGTTCATCCCCCGGGCGGAAACCACGGTCGCCGACGCCTATCTGACGCCGGTCCTGCAGGCCTATGTTCAGCAGGTGGCACGGGCCGTAAACGGTGCGCCCCTGCATTTCATGACCTCGGCAGGCGGCCTCGTGCGGGCCGATGGGTTCCGTGGCCGCGACGCCGTCGTGTCCGGTCCGGCGGGCGGCGTCGTCGGCGTGGCCGAAACCGCACGGCAGGCCGGGGCAGAGGCGGTCATCGGTTTCGACATGGGCGGTACCTCCACCGATGTCTGTCGCTATGCCGGAACCCTTGAGCGCCGGGATGTGGCCAGGGTCGCCGGGATCCGCCTGCGCAGTCCCATGCTGGATGTGGAGACCGTTGCCGCGGGCGGCGGCTCCATATTGAGTTTTGATGGCCACAGGGCGCGGTCGGGGCCGCATTCCGCCGGGGCCAATCCGGGACCGGCGGCCTACGGACGCGGTGGACCGGCGACGGTCACTGACGCCAATCTGGTTCTGGGCCGCCTGCACCCGGACTACTTTCCCCACATTTTCGGCCCCTCTGCGGATCAGCCTCTGTATCTGGCCGCGGCCCGGTCGCGGCTGGCCGACCTTGCGGCCGCCATGGGGCAGGATAGCATCGAAGCCGCCGCCGAGGGCTTCGTCGCGGTGGCCATTGAGCAGACCGCCCAGGCCGTGCGCCGCATCTCCACGGAGCGTGGCTTTGACCCCCGGGATCATGCCCTGGTCGCCTTTGGCGGTGCCGCTGGCCAGACCGCCTGCCAGGCCGCCGAGGCCCTGGGAATCAACACCATCCTCTGCCCACGCCATGGAAGCGTCCTGTCGGCCTGGGGCATAGGTCAGGCCGCAGTCAGCAGCCTGCGTCAGGCCGGACTGGAAGCCCCCCTGACTGAAGACGGCCTTGGTCGTGCGCGCACCCTGGCCATAGCGGTGGAGACCCAGGCACGGCAGGCCCTCGCAGAACAGGGTGGTCAGGAGGGGCAGGTCAGGACGACCCTGCGTCTGCGCTATGATGGGGCTGACGCCGAATTGCCGGTTCCCGTTTCTGACATCAAGGCCGTGCGGTCAGCCTTCGAGGCCGCCCACCTCCGCCTGTTCGGTTTCATCGAGGCAGAGCGGACCATCCTGATCGCTACAGTCGAGGTGGAGGCAACGGCACCAACCACCGGCACAACCCACCATGCCTTGAAATCGTCGGCGGACGGTTGGCTTCAACCATCCATACTCATGTTCGCCCGGGGTCGGCATCACAACGCGCCCGTCGTCCGGGTGGAAAGCTTCGATCAGATCGACGGCCCGGCCCTGATCATCCGGGGCGATACCCAGATCGCCGTGGCTCCCGGCTGGCGCGCCCGACGGGAGCCAGAGGATCTGGTGCGCCTGACCCGGTTCGACGACGGGCCGGCCAGCGCGGTCGATGCCAGCCGTCCTGATCCCGTGACCCTGGAACTGTTCAACCGCCGGTTCATGGGGGTGGCTGAGGCCATGGGCGCAGCCCTGGAGCGCACGGCCCATTCGGTGAACATCAAGGAGCGGCTGGACTTCTCCTGCGCCCTGTTCGACGCCGAGGGCGGGCTGGTGGCCAACGCTCCACACATGCCGGTTCATCTGGGGTCCATGGGGGCCAGCGTGCGCACAGTCAGGGATCGTCATCCAGACCTGAGGCCTGGCGATGGCTTTGCCCTGAACAATCCCTATGCCGGAGGGACCCACCTGCCGGACATTACGGTCGTCATGCCGATATTTCAGGGCATGGGGCCAGGGCCGACCTTCTATGTGGCCGCAAGGGGCCATCACGCTGATGTCGGCGGCGTCCAGCCGGGCTCCATGCCGCCCTTCTCGAAGACCCTGGACGAGGAAGGCGTGCTGCTGGACGCCCTTCAAATCCTTCGGGACGGGTGTTTCCTGGAGGGCGAGGCCCTGGCAGCCTTGCAGTCTGGCCCCTGGCCGTCACGGGCACCCCTTCGAAACCTTGCAGACCTCAAGGCCCAGATTGCTGCATGCCAGGCCGGAGCCCGTGCGGTCTCGGAGATGATCCACGCCCATGGCGGCGAGGTGGTGGCCCGCTATATGGGCTTCGTCCAGGAAAATGCCGCACAGTCGGTGCGCAAGGCCCTGCGACACCTGACAGACGGCTTTTCCAGGGTCCCCATGGACTGTGGCGGCGAGATCGTTGTCCGGACAAGGGTGAATACCGAAGCCGGCGAGGCGACCCTGGACTTCCGGGCGTCTTCCGATCAGCTGACGTCAAATTTCAATGCGCCCTCGTCCATTGTCGATGCTGCCGCGCTCTATGTGTTCCGCACCCTGGTGGATGACGACATACCGCTGAACGCTGGCTGCCTGCTGCCCCTGAAGATACTGACCCGGCCCGGATCCATGCTCTCACCCGAATGGCCTGCCGCGGTTGTGGCTGGCAATGTGGAAACCAGCCAGCATGTGGTGGACGCCATCTACCTGGCCCTCGGGGTCATGGCCAACAGCCAGGGGTCAATGAACAATTTCACTTTCGGCGACGAGAGCCGGCAGTATTACGAGACCCTCTGCGGCGGGGCCGGAGCCACAGCTGATCATCCCGGAGAGTCGGCGATCCATACCCACATGACCAATTCACGGCTGACGGACCCTGAGATCCTTGAACGTCGATTTCCCGTACGCGTCGAGA
This sequence comes from uncultured Alphaproteobacteria bacterium, assembly GCA_903928755.1. GTDB lineage: Bacteria > Pseudomonadota > Alphaproteobacteria > Caulobacterales > Caulobacteraceae > Phenylobacterium. The sequence goes on from CAIYSH010000155.1 coordinate 5,743, forward strand.
CCTTTGCCCGACGGTGGGGATCAGGCGGTGCCGGCGCGCAGGCGGGTGGAGATGGAGCCGCGCGGTGCATCCGCTTTCTGGCACCCATGGACGCCGCCCTGCTCTCGAGCCGGCGGACCCTTGCGCCGCAGGGGCTGAAGGGCGGTCAGGCGGGCCTTCCTGGTCGTCAGTGTTTGATCACGGCGTCTGGCGAGGTAAAGGAACTGCCCGGATGTTTTTCGCTCTCGGTCGAAGCCGGAGACCGGATTGAA
>CAIYSH010000156.1 GCA_903928755.1 uncultured Alphaproteobacteria bacterium
CCCGGGCCTCCTGATTACGGCAGCCATGGCGGACGGGGGGGCTGTGCTCCTCGCTGCGTTAGTCTGTCTTTCAGGCGTTATTGTCATCAACGGCACCAGCGCCATTTGGCAACCGGCAAGTCTTGTCGAGGTCCTGTCCTATCTGATCATCGGGTCCTGCATTGCCTTTGCAGGCTGGAAGTTCAAGGACACGAATTCCGCAGCGGGCGCTGCCATACGGCAGGCCGAGGAACGCGGGGCACACCTGCAATCCATTCTGGACACCATTCCGGATGCCATGATCGTCATTGACGAACGTGGTATCATGTTCTCGTTTTCCGCAGCTGCTGAGCGATTGTTCGGCTGGCGGGCCGAGGAGGCCATAGGGCGGAACATCAGTGACATGATGCCTGAACCCTATCGGTCCGCCCATCACAGCTACATCCAGCGTTACCTTGCGACAGGAGAGGCGCGCATCATCGGCAAGGGACGGATCGTTGTCGGAGAGCGCAAGGACGGGTCGACCTTTCCGATGGAACTGTCGGTCGGCGAGATGCGTTCCGGGGACCACCGGTATTTTACCGGTTTTGTCATGGACCTGACGGAAAGCCAGGCTGTGGAACGCCGGATGCAGGACATGCAGGCCGAATTGATCCACGTTTCCCGTCTTACATCCATGGGGGAAATGGCCTCTGCCCTGGCCCATGAACTGAACCAGCCGCTCTCGGCCATCGCCAACTACATGAACGGGTCCGTACGGCTGCTTGAAGTTTCAAACCCGGATCTGGTCAAGATCAGGCGTGCGCTCGGAGAGGCGGGTGATCAGGCGCTCCGCGCAGGGGCGATCATCCGCAAGCTCCGGGACTTCATCACCCGCGGCGAAGCCGAAACCCGGGTTGAGCACCTTCCGAAACTGATCGAGGAGGCTGGGGCCCTCGCCATGGTCGGTGCAAAGGAAATGGGGATCCGGTTGAAATTCGACCTGGCACCTGATGCCGACCTTGTGGTGGCCGACAAGGTTCAGATCCAGCAGGTCGTGCTGAACCTGATGCGGAACGGCCTCGACTGCATGGCGCTGTCGCCGGTCCGCAATCTGACCGTGGCGACTGAACGGGATGGTGATGACATGGTGGAGGTGTCTGTGAGCGACTCCGGTCCGGGGATTGACCCTGAAATTGCAGGCCGGCTGTTCCAGCCCTTTGTGACCACCAAGGCAGAGGGCATGGGCGTCGGGCTCTCCATTTGCCGCACGATCGTGGAAGCGCACGGTGGCAAGATCTGGTTTGAAACGGCACCTGCCGGTGGAACAAGTTTCCGCTTCACCCTGCGGCGCGCCAAGGCAGACCAGGAGGTTTGAGATGCCGCAGGTGCACCTGATCGACGATGACGAGGCCATGCGGACCTCGCTGTCTTTCCTGCTCGACAGCGCCGGATTCACCAATGCTGTCTATGATACGGCGGAAGCCTTCCTGGCAGCGGTGGGTGATGATGCACGGGGATGTGTGATCACCGATGTCCGCATGCCGGGCATGGGTGGCATGGAACTTGTGGCAACCCTGAAGTCCAGGGGCGCGCAGGTGCCGGTCGTGGTCATCACGGGCCACGGCGATGTGCCTCTGGCGGTCGAGGCCATGAAGAATGGTGTGGTGGACTTTCTGGAGAAGCCCTTCGCAGACGATGTCCTGCTGGACGCCATCCGACGCGCACTGGCAGGAACAGGTCCGGCGCAAGAGCCTCAGGGTGACAACACCTTTTCTTCGGTTCTGGAAACCCTCTCCCCCCGGGAAACAGAAGTCCTGAGGGGCGTTGTCGCCGGCAAGGCAAATAAGGTCATTGCCTATGAACTGGGGATCAGTCCCCGAACCGTCGAGGTCTATCGGGCAAATGTGATGGCCAAGACCGGTGCCAAAGGCCTGCCTGATCTGGTCCGAATGGCCATGTCAGCAGGGTTCTAGATCCTGGCGAGATGGGGGGATCCATTAAACCGATCCAGCCCAGACACACTTCGGATTAGGCAAGGTGCGAAATGATCAGCCCCGATTGCGCTGTATCAAGTTCTGTCGGCTGCAAATCTTTTACGGATCAGGTTCCATCCGACCGCAGCGACACATGCTTCAGACCACTTCCAAACCACCTTCTGTCTATCTGGTCGATGATGATCAGGCGCTGCGCGTTGCGTTGAAGTTCTCACTCGAACTGGAAGGCTTCAGCGTCGCGACCTTCGAGAGTGGTGAGGACCTGTTGCGGGCACAACTGCCGCATAGGGGCGGATGTCTGGTTCTCGATCAGAATCTCCCGGGCCTGAGTGGGCTTGAGACCCTTTCGGTCCTGCGCAGCCGCGCGGTCAAACTGCCCGCGCTCCTGATTACAAGTCATCTTGCCATCGGCCTTCGAGACACAGCCCGAATTGAAGGCGCAACGGTGGTCGAAAAGCCACTCCTGGGAGATGTGCTTGTCAGGTGCATTAGACTTGCCCTGAATCAGGCCAGGGCGGATTAGGCCTCAAGAACCGGGGCGGTCCGCCACCCCTCGGAACATGCCCTAGGCAGTCGCCGATCTTACTGTATCGTGATGGCAAACAGCCTGGGAGGCAGGAAAATGGATCTCAAAGACCACGCGCGTCTGACGCCCGACAAACCCGCCATGATTTCGGCTGAGACAGGCCAGGCGGTGACCTTCGCAGAGCTTGAAGAAAACTCGACCCGCCTGGTCCGGTTCCTGCAGGGACAGGGCCTGACCCGGGGCGACCATGTGGCCATCTTGATGGAAAACCATCTGTCCTTCATGGATCTGGTCTGGGCAGCCTATCGCGCCGGACTCTACGTCACCTCGATCAACCGATACCTGCCCCCCGATGAGGTGGCCTATATCGTCCAGGATTGCGGAGCAAAGGCTCTGGTCACATCCTACGCCAAGCGCGACACGGCTGAACCCCTTTCCCACATGATCCCTGACTGTCCCATCCGGTTGATGGTCGACGGCACGATACCGGGCTGGCTGCCTTATGAAGACGCCCTGGCGAAAAGTTCGTCTACCCCTCTGGAAGAAGAGTGGATGGGCGAATCCATGCTCTACAGTTCAGGGACGACGGGCCGTCCCAAAGGTATTCTGCGCCCCCTGCCCAACCTTTCGACCTCCGAAGGCATGGCCATGCGGCAAGCGGTCAACCGGTACGGTCTCAGCGCGGAGTCGGTCTATCTGTCGCCGGCACCCCTCTATCATGCGGCACCCCTTTCCTATGTCCTCACCGTCCAGTCGTTTGGCGGCACAGTGGTGATGATGGAAAAATTCGACGCCGTGCAGGCGCTGGAAATGATCCAACAGCACCGGGTCACCCACAGCCAGTGGGTGCCGACCATGTTCGTACGCATGTTGAAGCTGCCCAGAGATGTCCGTACCGCGTTTGACCTGTCCAGCCACAGGGTCGCGGTCCATGCGGCAGCACCCTGCCCGGTCGAGGTCAAACGTGAGATGATCGGTTGGTGGGGGCCCATCCTCTACGAATACTATGCCGGGACCGAGGCCTCCGGCTCGACCTTCATCACCAGCGAGGAATGGCTGGAACACCCGGGTTCAGTGGGCAAGGCGGCCCTCGGCATACTCCATATCTGCGACGAAGATGGTGCCGAGCTGCCGGTGGGCGAGACGGGTCTGGTCTATTTCGAACGCGACGTTCCGACCTTCCAGTATCACAATGACCCGGAGAAGACCCGGTCGGCCCGGCACCCGCAACACGACAACTGGAACGCGCTGGGAGATGTCGGATATCTGGACGAAGAGGGGTATCTCTACCTCACCGACCGCAAGGCCTTCATGATCATTTCTGGCGGGGTGAACATCTACCCTCAGGCCATCGAGGATGCCCTGGTCACCCATCCCAAGGTGGGCGATGTGGCGGTCTTCGGTGTTCCGGATCCGG
>CAIYSH010000157.1 GCA_903928755.1 uncultured Alphaproteobacteria bacterium
ACCCACTTCAATCTTGATACGGGCCGCTTCTTCTGTGAGAAAAACGGATGGGTAGGTCACATAAGTGACGTACTGCCGAGAGCCGTTATGACCGGTGAAGTCCTCGGGGAGGGTCAGGATGTTCATCGCCTCTGAAATTTTCTTTACCCATTCCCTGACCGGCGCCATCCGTTATGTGACCAACAAGGCAGACCCCACGGGCTATCACGCCTCCATCGATCTGGATGCCGGCAAGACCAAGGGTGACTCCAACCGCCTGCGCCTGAGCGGCATGGTCAATGTGCCCCTGATCGAAGACAAGCTGGCCGTGCGCCTGGTCGGCTATACCCGCAATGAAGACGGCTGGGTGAACTATGCCGGTGCCAACGGCCGCAAGAACATCAATACGGCCGATGACTGGGGGGTGCGCGGCTCCCTTCGCTGGCAGCCCAATGACAAGCTGAACGCGACCCTGATGGTCACCAGCGACCACAACCGGGTCGGCGACTCATCGCTGTATGATCCGACCCTGGGGGTCAATATCGCCAAGCGCGACTTCCCCTTTGCCGTGGATGTGGACCTCACCAGCTATAACGCGACGGTCGAGTATGACCTGGGCTTTGCAGACCTGACCTCCGCCACCGTGCTCGCCCGGGCCAAGACCGGGTGGGATCTCGACCTGGACGGCGTCCTGACCGCCATCATGCCCTATTATTTCCAGGAAAAGATCGACACCGATTCAGTGGTCGAGGACTTCCGGCTCGTTTCCAAAAAGGGCGGCAAGTTCGACTGGGTGGCCGGAGCCTTCTATCTGGACCAGAAGAGCGACTATGCTGACCTCTTCCATGTGCCGACCTCTTTCCTCGCGGCCCTGAAGATTACCGGCCTGACCCCGATCCTCACCAAGGATGCCGATGTCAATGACGGGTTCCGGAACAAGAAGAACTTCGAAGCCGCCTTCTATGGCGAGGCCAGCTATCACCTGACCGATACCCTGACCCTGACCGCCGGGGCCCGGGCCGCGCAGTATCAGTTTACCGATCAGGACAAGGGCACCGGCTTCTCTACCCCCACCCTGATCCCGGCCATCTTCACCTCGATCTTCGGCTTTGGCGGGGCCAATATCATCAAGGTGCCGTCCGTGGCCGCGACCAATACGACCGGCAAGCAGAACAAGGTGATCGGCAAGTTCGGCATTGAGTGGCAGCCCAGTGCCGACGAGACCTATTACGGTCTGGCATCCCAGGGCTTCCGTCGCAGCCACCCGAATGGCCCGTCGGCGTTCAACGGCGGCAAGAGCCTGATCAATCCCAATGATCCTGCCATCATTCCGGCAATGGCCGCAGCCGATTCCATCTGGAACTACGAGCTCGGGGCCAAGAACATCTGGCTCGATGGCCGGCTTCGCACCACGGTGGCGGCCTATTACATCGACTGGGGCCCCATGCAGGTGCCCCTGGTCCGCTCTTCGGATGCCACCCCCTATGTGGGCACGGTCGGGAAGTCCCGGTCCATGGGTCTGGAGACGGAAGTCGATGCCCTGATCGGCGAGCATGCAGAGGGTGGCTTCAACTTCACCCTGCAGAATGCCAAGGTCACCGAACTGACGGCAACGGAATCGCTGATTTCCGGGGCTGTCGTCGGGGCAAAGCTGGCTTCGCCGGAGTTCAAGGCCGGGGCCTATGGCAAGTACACCTGGAACCTTGCTGACGGCTCGGACCTCTATGCGCGGATCGATGCCCAGTATGTGGGGGATTATGTGAACACCTTCCCCAACACGGCGGGCGCCAAGACGCCAAACGCGGCCTACGCCAGGATCCCCTCCTACGAAAACATCAATGCCAGCCTCGGCTGGGCCAAGGGAAACCTCAAGGCGGTGCTCTATGGCGAGAACCTGACCAACAACCACTCGCCGATCTTCATCGACGCGGCCAACGACTCGCTGAACCGTTACGGCACCTTGCGGCCGCGCACGGTGGGTGTGCGGTTGGGCTGGAAATACTAGACAGACGTCGGCGCGATCAGGTTGATAGCCTGATCGCGCCTGTCTGCCCCTGCCGTCTCCCCAAGGAAATCCTTATGTCCAAGCTCAATGATGATCCCCGCATCGATCCCCGCATCAAGGCGATCTTCGGAATGACCCCCGACTTCGGGCCGGCAGGAGACGTCAAGGATCGTGCTGAAATGCTCGCCTATGAGGCCAGTGAAGAGGGGCTTGCAACCGCAGCCGGCATGAAGGCCATGTTCGACATGGTCGACAATGAGGTGGTGGCTCCCTCGACGGGACTGCGGATCACCACTGAGCGGTTCCAGTCCGCGCCGGACGGCAACTGGGTCAATATCCAGTTTATCCGCCCCGACACCGATGAGACCCTGCCCTGCGTCTATTACATCCATGGCGGCGGCATGATGGTCATGTCCTGCTATGACGGACTTTACAAAGCCTGGGGCCGGATCATCGCCGCCCGGGGCGTAGCTGTGGCCATGGTGGACTTCCGCAACTGCCTGCGGGCGTCCTCGGCCCCGGAGGTCGAGCCCTTCCCCGCCGGTCTCAATGACTGTGTATCGGGCCTGAAGTGGGTGAAGGAAAACAGCGCCCACCTGAACATTGACCCTGACCGCGTCGTCATTGCTGGCGAGAGCGGCGGCGGTAACCTGACCCTGGCCACGGGCCTGAAGCTGAAACAGGACGGGGATATCGGCCTGATCAAGGGGCTCTACGCCATGTGTCCCTATATTGCCGGGCAATGGCCCCTGGCCCAGAACCCGTCATCTATCGAAAACAACGGCATCTTCCTGGAGCTGCACAATAACCGCGGGGCCATGGCCTATGGCATTGAAGCCTTTGAAGCTCGCAATCCCCTGGCCTGGCCTGGCTTTGCCACGGCAGAAGACGTCAAGGGCCTGCCGCCCACGGTCATCAGCGTCAATGAGTGCGACCCCCTGCGCGACGAGGGCATCAACTTCTACCGCCTGCTGATGCAGAACGGGATCAATGCCCGCTGCCGTCAGGTGATGGGCACCACCCACGGGGTCGAGATCTTCGCCATCTGCTGCCCCGACATCAGCCGCGACACGGCCAATGACCTGGCCAGGTTCTGCCGCGAGCCGATCTGAGCCCGTCCGGGTATCTTCCGGGGGACGACAGCGGGCATTACCGTTTGCGCACCCCCCGGCCACCCTCGGTGATTCCTGCCGCCCTCAGCCGGGCACCCAGACCCCGGCCCCCGAACTCGCAGGCCGCGGTCACCCGGTCATAGGTCCTGTGTCCGGCGATACAGGTTACCCGGCGGCCCCTGGCGATGTGCTGCAGGGCCAATTTGGCCTTCCGGCCGCCGGGCTCATGCAGTTCCGGGGCGTAGAAATCTTCCAGCCTGACCTCGACCTCATTGGCCGGGCCCTTGCCGACGGCCACACAGAGGGAATCCCCATCTCCGACATAGACCACCCGGCCGGCAAACTTCGATCCCTTGTGTAGGTAGGCCGGAAGGGCACCGCGGTCCGGGATCGCCTTGCAGGGATCGGCCAGGGCCAGGCCCGGCAGGGCCAGAACCAGCCCCGACCACACCACGGTCCGCCGGAGGCGGCCCATCAAGAACATGGCAATCGGCATACTGGAGGCTCCCGGATACGGCAGCCATATGGACCCCTACGCCTGTCCCTTGACAGGGGCTTGTCAGAACCGGTCAGGGTTGGTGAACTGGCGGATGGAAGATGGCGGCCGGAATCCCTTCCAGCCCCCAAACCGACCTTGAGACCATGACCTGATGATCTTCTTCGTTCACGGCGTTCCCGACACCCCCGCTCTCTGGCGGCCGCTGATTTCGGCCCTGGACCTCAAGCCTGGAGACTATACCGCGCCCGCCCTGCCCGGATTTGGCTGCGAGGTCCCCAGGGGCTTTGTCCGGACCAAGGATGGCTATGCGGCCTGGCTGGTGGCGCAGATGGAAGCCGTCGGCACTCCGGTGCATCTGGTGGGCCATGACTGGGGGGCCCTGCTGGCCTTGAGGGCTGCGTCCGTGCGGCCCGATCTGGTCGCCAGCTGGTGTGTCACCAACGCGGTCATTGACGGCCAGTATCAGGGCCACCGTGCCGCGCGGGCCTGGGCGACCCCCATTCTCGGCGAACTGACCATGATGGGCATGCGCGATACGGCGCGACTTCAGGCAGGCCTGATGTCCGGCGGCATGCCGGAAGACCTGGCCCGGGAAGAGGCCCCCCAGGTGGATCTGACCATGCGCCAGTCCATACTGGCCCTCTACCGCTCTGCAAACGGTCTGAGGTTCAGGGGCCCATGGGTCGACGACCTCCGCAACCTGCCCCAGCGCGGCCAGCTGTTCTGGGGCGAGAACGACCCCTTCGTCGACCTCACGGTCGCTGAGCGCTTCGCCCGCGAGCGGGCCTTCCCCCTGCACGTGGAGACTGGCGCCGGACACTGGGCCTGCAACGAACGGGCACAGGCGTTTGGTGACGTGCTGAAAGGGTTTTGGGAGAATTAGAGGGCTCGGCCCCGGCAAACACCCTCAGGGCGCGGCCGTGGCCATCATCAGGGCCCTGCCCCGTTTCACGCTTCGCGAAGTGCAGCGGGTGTTCACTCCCGTATGCAGGGCGTCCGTTGCCGCAAATCGTCTTGCCCGGGACCCTGGCCTCGCGGTCTGAGACTGCCGCTATCGCCTCTGAACCCAGGATGAAACTGCAAGTGAAACACCCCCTTCTCGTATCGGCCGCCCTGGCCGCCCTGGCCGCCATGCTGGCCGGATCTGCGTCGGCAGCAGATCTCTCCCTGACCTTCAAGGTGCACCAGTCGCAGAAGGGGGCCCTGATGGTCGCCATCTTTGACACGGAAACGGCCTACACTGGCGATGGCCAGGCCGTACGGCAGCTGAAGCTCGACATTGCCAGCGACACGCTTGCCGTTGTTGTTCCGGGGCTCGCGCCAGGGCGGTATGGCATCAAGCTGTTTCACGACCTGAATGGCACGGGAAAGCTGACATTCAACATGTTCGGCATTCCCACCGAACCCGTCGCCTTCTCGAACAATGCCAGGATCAACATGCGCGCGCCCACCTGGGCGGAGGTGAGCTTTGAGCTTCCCGACGCCGGGGTTGCCCAGACCATCGACATTGACTGACGTCTCCCGGATCAGGACCCCACAAATGACCTCCCATTTCCAACCCAACCGTCGCCATGTCCTTGCCGGTGCCACAGGCCTGATCGGCCTGGCCCTGACGCCCGAGCAGGCCGCCGCCGCCGCGGCCCTGGCAATCGCCGCCGACTGGAAGATCGCCTTCGCGGACCTGGAGGGCGACCTCGCGCCGCGCCCCCTGCAACGTGTCCACGGAAAAGCGCCTGCGGGCCTTGCGGGCACTCTCTACCGGAACGGCGGCGCGAAATTCCGTCGGACCAAGGGCCAGGCGACCCACTGGTTCGACGGCGACGGCCTGATCCGCGCCTTCCGGATTCAGGAGGGTGGGGCCTCCCTGGCCGCCCGGTTCGTCGACACCCCCAAGCGCCGGGCAGATACCGCAGCAGACGGCGTGATCAGTGGCGGCTTCGGCACCCGGTCTGGCCCCGGCGCGCGCATCGCGTCCCCCGATGACGTCAATGCTGCCAATATCAGCGTCATCCGCCGGGGGGACAAGCTCTGGGCCCTGTGGGAGGCCGGGTCGCCGTTTGAAATTGATCCCGCCAGCCTGGCCACCACCGGCATGGTCACCCTGCGGGACGACCTGGCCCACATGCCCTTCCTGGCCCATCCCCGCTTTGAAGCCGACGGTCGTATCTGGAATCTGGGACAGGTGGGGGACAAGGCGGTGATCTGGCAACTCTCGCCATCCGGCGCCGTGCAGGCAGCAACGCCGATCGCCCTGCCCCGTGCCAGCTATATTCACGACTTCACCATCACCGCCCGCCACATCATCATTGTGCTGCAGCCCTGGGTCTATCAGGGCGACTCGCCGGTTCCCATGACCTCTCTGACCTGGCAGCCAGGCCTTGGCAGCCAGGTGCTGATCCTCGACAAGGCCGATCTCGCTTCGCGGCGGGTGGTCGAACTGCCAACCTTCTTCGCCTTCCACATGACCTCGGCGTGGGAGGCACCTTCCGGCGAAATCTGCTTTGAGATCTGCGCCAGCCCTCAGCCTGATTTCGTCATCCGCACAGCGGTCGACCTGATGGCCGGGACCTACACGGCGTCCAGCGACCCGAAACTGTCGCTGATTACCGTGCCGACTCAAGGCACCGCCCGGATCGAATCCACGGGCGTCATCGCCGAGTTTCCCCGCACCGACGGGCGGGGCAGCGGCCCCAACCGGTTTACCCTGCACGCCACCACCCAGGCCAAGGCGCGGCCCCTGTTCCAGGGGGTCGGCGTCTATGACTGGCGCAAGCACCAGGACCTGGTCTTTGACTTCGGCCCCGACCATCTGGTGGAGGAAATGGTCTTCACCCCAAGGCCAGGGGCGGTGGAGGCCTTTGACGGCTGGATCATCGGGCCGACCATCAACCTGCGGGCCGCCCGGACCGAACTGCACGTCTTCGACGCCCGCCGCGTGGACGCCGGCCCCCTGGTCACCTGGGCCGCTGATGTGGCGGTTCCGGCCGGTCTGCATGGCATGTTCTGGCGGGGGTGATGGGGCATCGAGCGGTCTGGGGTTTCCCGGAAACTGCGCTGAGAATAGGCCATGGCGATTGCCATTGAAGTGTGGTGTGATCGGCCCATGCAGCAAGACAGTCCGTTTCACCTTCGGCGGGCCGAGGCGACCCCGGGAGCCCTCCAGGGATATTCCCGCCTGCTGTCCTCGGTGTTTGGCGACGGGCCCGGTTTTACGACCGCCGCCCTGGCATGGCGGTATGGGGCAAACCCCCTGGGTCAGGTGGTCGGGACCGATGCCTGGGCTGGTGACAGCCTCGCCGCCCACTATGCCACCTGTCCCGCGCCGATTTCCCTGGAAGGCCGCAGGGTCAAGGCCCTGCTCTCGCTGAACACCGCGACCCACCCCGAGCACCAGGGGCAGGGCCTGTTCACCCGGCTTGCGGAAGCCACCTTTGAGACGGCAAGTGCAGCGGGATTTGATCTGGTCTTTGGTGTTGCCAACGCCAACAGCACGCCGGGCTTCGTCAGGCGACTGGGATTTCAGCTGGTTGCGCCCCTGGCGGCCGGGGTGATGTTCCGCCTTCCACCCGCCCTGGCCGACGAGACGGCACAATTCATGGGGGCCTGGCACGCAGAGAGCCTCGCCTGGCGGCTGGCAAATCCGGCCACCACCTACCGGACGCGCCACGTCAGGGAGACGACCGTGGTCCTGGCACCAACCCACCTGCCGGGTCTGAATTGCGTGGCCATACTTCCCGGCCAGCCCGGCCCCGGCGAGATGGCGTCCTTCATCCTGCCCTTGCCACGCCTCTATCTCGGACTTGAACCCCGGATGGCGTTTTCAGATACGGGCTTCATCGCCATTCCCGAGCAACTGCGCCCCTCTCCCTTGAACTTGATATACAAACCCCTGAATTCCACGGTGCCGGAAAGACTGAAGGCAGAAGAGGTTTCAATAAGTTTTCTGGATTTCGATCCTTATTGATATGACTCATCTCTATATATTTGCGCATTTCGACGATGAGCTGGGCATTTTGCCACTCATGATCCAGCGTCAGAAATCGAACCTCCCACAGAAATTCATCTATGTTGCAGGTTACAGTGCGAGCAGCGCTGAAATCAGGAAAACTGAAACCCTGACCCTGCTGAAGCACTTCGGCTTCGATCCAGATGCCGTTTTCACGCTGAAGGGCAGGGCCCTTGATGGGGAGCTGCACAAATACCCACTGGAAGTATTTTCAGAGCTCTCTGAAGTTGTCGACGCCGTCGGACCGATCGCCAGCATCACAACCACGGCCTGGGAGGGCGGGCATCCGGATCATGATATCTGCGCGGCCTTGACGGTCTGTCTGGGCAAGGCGCGCGGCGTGCCGATGGCACAATTCAGCCTGTACAACGGGAAAAACCTGCCCTGGCGGCTGTTCCGTGGTGCCTGGCCGCTCGCAGAGGGCGGGCCGACGCGACGTGTCAGACTTGGCCTGCAAGACTGGCAACGGGTCCTGGCCGCCGTCAGGTTCTATCCGTCGCAGTGGCGGACATGGGTCGGTCTCTGGCCAGCCATGGTGATGAGTTTTGTGCGGCGTGGATTTACCTGTCAGGACCTGGATCCCGCGCGCGTGATGCAGAGACCCCACTCTGGCCCCCTGCTTTACGAGCGCATGTTCAAGGTCGACTATTCCGAGGTGCGACGCGGCACGGATGCCCTGCTTGAAGCCGCCTCTGGACGCCTCAGCCCGCCCCCGTCGGTCTGACAGCGGGGGGAGGGTCTTTCCAAACCGAATTACGGAATTACGGTGACACCTCAGGGAATTACGGTGACACCTCACTTGGAATTACGGTGACACCTCACTTAATTGACTCCCGCGTCCCCACGCCCCAGCCTCCGCCGCTAGGTGCCTGCGTCAGGCTGAGAGCGTGGGGCGACCGCTGGGTGCTGCGGACTCCCTGGCGCGGTTGGAGGCGGAGAGCGGGCGCGTGCTGGCAGCGGGGACCGAGGGCGGGGGTAGTGGAGAGTTAAGTGGGGTGTCACCGTAATTGAAGTGGGGTGTCACCGTAATTGGGTCTTTAACGGCGTTTGTGGCAAGGTTTGACCATGTCGATTATGACCGAGGTCAAGGTTCCGGTTCACGTCAGTCGCCCGCTACAACACTGGGCGTTTGGGGTCTTCATACTCGCCCTTTTAACTGTGTTCTTCGCCCTCGCGATTAGGGAGGGCGAGCCGCTTCTGGTTTGGCGAGCTTGGCCAGCCTATGCCGTTACCGCAATATTCGCTCCCATTGCGCTTCTTATGCTGTCGGCTCGGGCCATCACCGTTGCTATCGATGCAAAGAACCGCGAGTTGATTATCATTCGGCATCCGCTAATCGGCCGGGGGTTCGCTTCTCGGGTTAGACTCAATGCCGTGACGGGGGTC
>CAIYSH010000158.1 GCA_903928755.1 uncultured Alphaproteobacteria bacterium
AGAGCTGCTGAAGCCGGTGAAAAAAGCACCCCGCTATACGCCGGTGTCGCGCCGTCAGGATCGCCCGGACGCCATCGCCTGGTTTCTGCGCAATCACCCCGAGGTGACGGACGCCCAGATTTCACGCCTGCTTGGCACCACCAAGGCCACCATTGATCAGGTCCGCAACCGGGCGCACTGGAACTCCACCAACATCAAGCCGGTGGATCCGGTGACCCTGGGCCTCTCGACCCAGATGGAACTGGACGATGTCGTCCGCAAGGCGGCTGACAAGCGCGCCAAGGACGACGCCAAACGCGGCATTGTTGAGCCCGACGGCCCGACGCTGGAGCCTGCATCACAGACCGGTACGGTGGTCCATGAGGATGACCAGATCGAATCACAGATCGACCAGCATGATGATGAGGACGGCGAAGAGGACTAGATCTTCCCCCTCGGCAACTGCCAGAGGCTGCGGACCTGGCAGCCTCAGTGGGCGGTGGCGCGCAAGGCCTCGATCTGTTCCTTCAGTCTGAGCTTCTTCCGCTTGAGGTCCTTGAGTTTCACATCATTCACGGCGGGATGTGACAATTCGTCATGAATGGCCTTTTCGAGGCTCTGATGACGGGTTCCAAGTTCACGAATTCGGGCTTCTACAGCCATATCGGCGTATCCTTCCATTGAGCGAACGCCGACAGTGAACACCCGCTGGCACCGTCTGTCAGATCACATATGTTTGCGAACCTGATCGAAATACCGGCACCCGACTTGCATAGCCCGAGGCTCACAAGGTGACAGATACTGCCCGCTCCCGTCTTGTCGTCGGCATCTCCGGAGCCAGCGGCGTGGCCTATGGCCTGAGAACCCTGGATGCCTGCCGGGAACTGGGCGTTGAGACACATCTGATCCTGTCCCGCGCCGCAGCGCTGACCATCGCCCAGGAAACAGCCCTCTCGCTTTCCGATGTCCAGGGGCGCGCTGACGTCCACTACAAGGCCGGAGACGTTGGTGCGGCCGTGGCCTCAGGGTCGTTCAGGACCCTTGGCATGATCATCGCACCCTGTTCGGTGCGGACCATGAGCGAGATCGCCACGGGCGTGACCTCTTCCCTGCTGACCCGGGCTGCCGACGTGACCCTGAAGGAACGGCGAAGTCTGGTGCTGATGGTCCGGGAAACACCCCTGCACCTGGGTCATCTGAGAACCATGGTACAGCTGGCTGAAATGGGAGCCATCATCGCCCCGCCCCTGCCGGCCTTCTATGCCAATCCAGCCAGCCTTGAAGACATGGTCGATCAATCCGTCGGCCGCGCCCTCGACCCGTTCGGACTTTCCTGGGCCCGGGTTCGACGCTGGGGCGAAGATGTCGGTCCTGTATCCGGAGACACCTGAATGTCCCTTTGGGATTGGACCCTGGACGCCTACAGCCGGCCGGGGGTGGCCGAAGCCTGCCTCGTCCTGCAGGATGAACATGGCCTCAATACCGCTTACCTGCTTTGGGCCGTGTGGGCAGAGGGAGCACCTGACCCTGTCCTCGATCAGGCAGCCGGACTGGCAAAGGCCTGGGACAATGAGGTGCTGAAGCCGGTCCGCGCCGTCCGCAAGCGCCTGAAGCCCGCATTTCCCGGAATTGATGATGCCGAACGGGAAGGCCTTCGTGATGACATCAAGGCCGCCGAACTGAGGGCCGAACGGGTGCTGATGGAAAACCTTGCGCACCTTGCAAAGAATGCAAGTGGCGGAATGCCGGCCCAGCATGCCCTGATCGCTGCGGCCCGGGCCTGGGGCATGGCCCCTCCGGAACAGGCCCTTGCCGTCCTCGCGGGTGCCCTGCGTTGACCGGTCAGGTCTTGCCACGCGCCTCAAGTCGGATTCATCATGGTCGGCAAAGGCTTTGAGGGCTGATCATGAACGAGGATGAAGGCGAAGGCGACGCCCTTGTCAGGGTTCGGCTGGCAACAGCCCAGCAGGATCATTCAGATCTGGATTCGGCCATTCACGCCCTGGGGGCCATGCCCATTCCTGACATGATGGTGATCAGCCGCCTGAAGCGCAAGAAACTGCTGCTGAAGGACGAGATCGAACGTCTGAAGGACCAGTTGACCCCTGACATCATCGCCTGATGCGTCCTGTGATGAAGATATCCTGCCTGATGGGGCCCGCTTCAGGGTTCAGACGACACCCCCTTGGTGATCAGCCTGTCGATATCGGCCTCTGACACCCCGGCCTCTGCAAGGATGGCGCGACTGTGCTCACCCAGGCCAGGCCCCGGCCAGCGGACCGCGCCGGGTGTTTCCGACATCTTCGGAAACGCATTCTGCATCTTCAACCTGCCGAAGACCGGATGGACGGTCTCGACAATCGCATTGCGGGCCATGAACTGCGGATCGGCAAGCATGTCGGGGGCCCGGAAGACGCGACCGGAGGGAATGCCCTTTTCTTCCAGCAGGGCCAGCAACTGGCCCAGGTCCCAGGTCCGGGTCCAGTCTGCGATGATATGATCCAGTTCGGCCTGGTTCGCGCCCCGGGCTGCATGGCTGGCAAATTTCGGATCGCCGGACAGGTCCGTCCGCCCCATGGTCTCTGCCAGTCGCGCGAAGACGGTATCGCCATTGCCGCCGATCAGGATCATCTCGTCATTGAGGCAGGGATAGACATTGGACGGTGCAATGCCCGGCAGTATGGCACCGGCCCGTTCGCGGACATAGCCGGTCAGGTCATACTCGGTGACTAGGTTTTCCATGACGGAAAGCACGCTTTCATAGAGGGCTGCGTCAATCATCTGACCGCGGCCCGTACGACTGCGGTGATGGAGCGCCATGGTGATTCCCATCACGGCGTGCATGGCCGTCAGGCTGTCACCGATGGAAATTCCGGCCCGGGCCGGGGGACGGTCCGGCTCGCCGGTGACATACCGCAAACCGCCCATGGCCTCGCCGATCAGGCCATATCCGGCCCGTTCGGCATAGGGTCCGGTCTGGCCGAAGCCTGATACCCGCGCCATGATCAATCCGGGGTTCCGGGCGGCAAGAACCTCATATCCCATGCCCCATTTCTCCATGGTGCCGGGCCTGAAATTCTCGATGAGGATGTCAGCCTGATCTATCAGGGTGACGGCAATGTCCCGGCCTTCCGGGGTCCGCAGGTCCAGGGCGAGGGAGCGCTTGTTCCGGCCAATGACAGGCCACCAGGGCGACAGGCCCTTGGGCAGTGACCGACCCCATTGCCGCATGGGATCGCCCGCGCCGGGATCCTCGATCTTGACCACGTCGGCCCCGAAGTCACCCAGAATCTGGCCGCAGAAAGGGCCGGCGATCAGGGTGCCCATCTCGATGACCTTCAGATCGCTCAAGGGGCCTGTAGGGGGTGTGGTCATCTGAAGTCTCCCGCATTCGTCGCGCTTTGGAGCCCTGCGGGCCGCCAGTGTCAATCCGCCGCTTTCCAAGTGCGAAGCGCGGGCGTATTTGCGCAGCCATGACCAGCTACATCTTTCCCCCGCCCGCCCAGACCGTCGTGCCCGTCGAAGGCCAGGAGGCTGTCTTTCCTGTGCGCCGCATCCTGTGCGTCGGACGCAATTACGCCGCTCACCGGGCCGAGATGGGCGGCGATGATCGCGAGCCACCCTTCTTCTTTTCCAAACCCGCCGATGCCATCCGGAACCAGGGCGAAAATCCAGCCTACCCATCCGTCACCGGCAACCTCCATCATGAAATCGAGTTGGTCATTGCCCTGAAGTCGGGCGGCGCCGACATTCCGGTTTCCGAGGCCCTGGGTCACATTCTTGGCTATGCCGTTGGCGTCGACCTGACCCGCCGGGACCTGCAGAATGCTGCCAAGGACAAGGGACACCCCTGGGATTCCGGCAAGGCCTTCGACGGATCGGCCCCGATTTCAGCCATCCGTCCCTGGAGCGGGGCCCCGCCACAGGGCCGGATTGCAATCTCGGTCAATGGACAGGTCAAGCAGGCCTCGACCATCGACAACATGATCTGGAACGTCGCCGAAGTGATTGCTGAAGCCTCGAGGCTGTGGACCCTGTCCGCGGGCGATCTGATCTATACAGGCACGCCCGAAGGCGTCGGCCCCCTGGTCAGGGGCGATGAGGTTGCAGGTGAGATTGAAGGTGTCGGCACCCTGACCTTTACGGTCGCCTGAGATGACCCTGAAGCTTTACAGCGGCTGGCGGGCGACCGCCCCCTATCGCGTGCGCATCGGCCTGCAACTCAAGGGCCTGGACTTTGACTATGTCAGTGTGAATCTTCTGGGGGGAGAGCAGCACAAGCCCGCCTATCGCGCCGTCAACCGTCAACGCCTGACCCCGGCCCTGGACCTCGGCGATGGCGACATCATGACCCAGAGCCTGGCCATTCTGGAGTGGCTGGACGAGACCCATCCGGAGCCTGCGCTCCTGCCGGGTGACGCCAGGACCCGGGCCCGCATCCGCGCCATGGCCATGGTCATCGCCTGTGACGTCCATCCACTGAACAACACCCGGGTCGGGCGGGCCCTTGAGGCCATGGATGTCTCACCCGTGCGGCGTGCCAAGTGGAGCGAAAGGTGGATCGTGGACGGCTTCCAGACCCTGGAGCCGATCATCGCGGAATATGGTCGGGGGTTTGCCTTCGGCGATACCCCGACCCTTGCGGACTGCTGCCTCATTCCCCAGGTCTATTCGGCGGAACGGTTTGACGTTTCCCTGGAGCCCTTCCCGGCCATCCGGGCCGTTGCCGAGCATGCCGCAAGCCATCCGGCCTTCATGGCCGCCCACCCTGACCTGCAGCCGGACGCCGTGCATGCTTGAGGACCTGAAAGCCAATAACCGCCGCTGGGCCGCTGCCAAGCTCGCAGTAGACCCCGGATTTTTCGAACGCCTCGCAGGTCAGCAGACTCCCGAATACCTCTGGATCGGATGTTCCGACAGCCGCGTGCCGGCCAATGACATTGTCGGCCTCGATCCCGGTGAGCTGTTCGTTCACCGCAATGTGGCCAATCTCGCCCCGCCCCAGGACGCCAATTATCTGTCAGTCCTGCAGTTCGCCGTGGATGTCCTGAAGGTTAAGCACATCATGGTGGTTGGCCACTATGGCTGCGGGGGCGTAGCAGCCGCCGTAGACGGCAAGAGGCGGGGTCTGGTTGACCACTGGCTGCATCCGATCCGGGAAACCGCGACCCGTTGCCGCCATGAACTCGAGGCCATTCCTGGCGAAACGGATCGTCTGAACCGTCTGTGCGAACTCAATGTCATCGCCCAGGTCAGGAATGTTGCGTCCGATGTTTTCGTTCAGGACGCCTGGGCGCGCGGACAGAAGATCAGCGTGCATGGCTGGATCTACACGATTGCAGACGGCCTTGTGACCGACCTTGCTGTCACCACCAGTAATGCTGCCGAACTGGACCGGCTGGCTTAGGCTTCAGCCAGCCCCCTGCCGTATCTGAGGGCCATGATCTCGCCGATCACCGAGACGGCAACCTCCCACGGTGCCTTGCCGCCTATGTCGAGGCCGATCGGGGCCCGGACCCTTGAAAGCTGAACTTCCGGCACGCCGGCCGCCCTCAGAGGTGCCAGTCTTTCGGCCAGACGTTTTCTTGCGCCCAGCAGACCAACATATCCGGCTGCCGAAGGCAGGGCCGCGGCCAGGGCTTCCCGGTCGGTATCCAGGTTGTGGGTGGCAATGGCAATCGCCGTCCAGGGGTCTGTCCCTATGGCGGCCAGAGCCGACTGCGGATCATCCCTGCGGTAGGCGAGACCTGACACCGGAGGCGGCAATTCGGGCCCCTTGGAGCGGACAAAGGTTGTCTGCAGGCCGCTCTGCGCACCGAGCCAGGCAATGGCCAGAGCGGTTGGATCCGATCCGAAGACAACCAGTTTTGGCGGCGGATCATAGTGCCGCCGCACAGCCCCGGCCCAGGGCTCGGGATCAGACGGATCAAGGCAGACCTGCCTGAGACCATCACTGAGCCAGACCACGGGCCGACGTTCCGTCTCTGCCGCAAGCAATGCCGCGAGCGCCGGCAAGTCCGGAGCAAGCCGCTCAAGAAAGATTTCGATTCCGGCACCGCATAACAGCTGGATATCCGGCCACGGGCTGCCCTGGCCGTAGACCAGACTGCGCGGTTCCCCATCCTCCAGACAGGCATAGGCATGGTCGGCGATGTCGGCCTCGACACAACCTCCGGAAAAATACCCCGCAACAATCCCGTCGGCGAAGACCATCTGGGTGCCCACCGGACGGGGCCCACCACCGTCGACCCGCACAAGGGTTGCCAGGATCATCGGGTATCCGCCGTCACGTGCCTGGCGGAGGGCGGGGCGGACATCATCGGCTAGGCCGAACATCGGCCATTCGGGAAGCGGCTCTCTCATGGCCCTGGACCTTAACTCCCCGGAAGGGTTTCAGACACCGGTTCTTTAGGCATTTGTCCCAGAATGGCCCTTCGAAAGTTTTCTCGCCAGGGCGTTTTTCGCATTTCATGACCGGTTTACTGAGCAAGTTGGGCCTTTCCTCGGGCCAGTTCGCCCTGGATCAGGCCCCTGTCCGCGGCCGCCCGCCCCAGGTTGAGGTTCGCGACATCCTCGAGATTGCGGCGCGCGCGGGCGTGTCCGCCTTTGACCTGGCCGGAAGGTCCCCCCAGGCAGAACTGGACATCGGTGCGGCACTGCCCCAGCCCAGTCCCTTCCATGTAACGATTTCAACCGTCCGGGCCGATCGCGGGCCGGATCTGGTGGAAGCCGAGGCCCGCGCCGTTCTTCGCCGGCTGGGCATCGACCAGGCAGACTGCCTTCTGGTACCCTCTGCCTCGGAACTTTTCGGGCCACATGGTCTGGCGCTCTGGGATCGCCTGAAGGCGTTGAAGGACCAGGGGCTGACCCGCAAGATCGGCATTTCGGTTTTTGCCTCCGACGATCCCCTGGGCCTGGCCAGACGTTTCCGCCCTGATGTTGTGCAGGCGCCGGCAAGTCTTCTGGATCAGCGCCTGCTCATTGATGGCACCCTGGCGGCCATTGCCGGCATGGGACTCGAGGTCCAGCTGCGGTCCATCTTCCTGAACGGTCTGCTCCTCCTGCCTCCGGAACGGGCGCCCAGCCACCTGAAGGCCGCAACCAACCGGATTCACCGGGCGCGGCGACTGATCGCAGAAGGTCGGTCAGATCCTCTGCAGGCCGCCCTTGGCTTTGCGCTGACACGACCCGAAGCCAGCCGGGTGATTGTCGGTGTCAGCTCGGTAGGCGAACTGAATGCCGTCCTTGCGGCGGCATCCCGTCCGATCCCCGATCTGGACTGGGACGAAATGGCCATGGACGATCCAGAGGCCCTGGACTCGCGGTCCTGGGCCGCTGCCTGAATGAGGTCGAATGACGGGAAGTTCCAGACAGGAACCTGTCCCGTGACCCAGGATCTCAATCCACGCAGTCATCCAGGCCGTCCCGGCGGACAGTCCCGGCGGCGGCACTGATCCTGCCCGTCCTTTTGCGGACATAGGGGCCCGGGGCCGCCGCCCGCCACTTGAGGGGGCTCGGCAGGATCGCTGCCAGCCGTGCCGCCTGTTTCGGCGAAAGCCGGTCAGCACCGACACCGAAATTTTTCCGGGCTGCAGCATCGGCACCATAGATTCCCGGGCCCCATTCAACGCTGTTCAGATAGACTTCCATAATGCGCTTCTTGCCCCACAGCAGCTCGATGAGCACGGTGAAATAGGCCTCAAGGCCCTTGCGCACGTAGGATCTGGCTGGCCACAGGAAAACATTCTTTGCGGTCTGCTGGCTGATCGTGGAGCCACCGCGAATGCGCCGGGATGTCTCGTTGTGCGCCATGGCCTTTTCCATGGCCGTAAAGTCGAAGCCATGATGCTGGCAGAACTTGGCATCTTCGGCGGCAATCACCGCCCGGGGCAGGCTGTTGGACATGTCATCGATGGGCCGCCAGCGCCGGGCAAAGCCCTGGCCTTCCACCGTTCTCTGGACCATCAGGAAGGTGACCGGGGGCGGCACAAAGCGATAGATCGAGACCGCAAGAACAGGTCCCACCAGGCCGATCAGGACCAGAAGGTTCAGCAGAGTTCGGAAGATTCTGGCCACCAGGCCGGGGGAATTGTGATTTGGCATACTGCCGACTGTTGCAGACGGGTCTTGCCTTGACCCCGGGAACCAGTGCTAACGGGCTGTCCAGCGGCGTCAAGCCGAGACGCCATCGACCCGGGGAGAATCCGATGAAAGTCAGCGAAGCCGTATCACGTCGAATCTCGGTTCGCGCCTTCCGACCTGAAACACCACCGCAGGATCTGGTGGCCGGGATCCTTGAGGCCGCCGCCCGCGCACCATCGGGTGGTAACCTCCAACCCTGGAGGGTCTATGGTCTGGCAGGGTCTGCGCTGGCTGACCTGAAGGCCAGGGTTGCAGCCAATCCGATGGGTGAGGACCCGGAATACGAGGTCTACCCGGCCAATCTCTGGGACCCCTTCCGCACCCGGAGGTATCAGAACGGTGAAGAGCTCTATGCCTCCATAGACATTCCACGGGAGGACAAGCCGGCCCGCCTCCGCCAGTTGGCGAAAAATGGCGAATTTTTCGGTGCCCCTGTCGGCCTGTTCTTCTGCCTGGACCGTAAACTCGGGGCCCCACAATGGTCGGACCTGGGCATGTACATGCAGACGGTCATGCTGCTGGCCGTCGAGCAGGGCCTTGCCACCTGTGCCCAGGAATACTGGGCGCGGTATCCCAAGACCCTGGCAGAGGTCCTGGGCCTGCCGGACGACCACATGGTGTTTTCAGGGATGGCCCTTGGCTATGCCGACGAAACCGCGCCGATCAATGGCTGGCGGTCCGCCCGGGATCCCTTCTCCGTCTGGGGCGCACTGAAGGGCTGGAGCTAGGGCCCAATCCGGTGCACGGCCGTGATGAGTGGCTTCGGCATGACGATCTTTCCAACCCGTGAGACGGCTTCGTCTCAGGAAAAAACCTAGTCCAGGTCGACCACGCCGGCCTGGCCACCCTCGTCACCCCAGGCCAGTCGCTTGCCATCAGGGCTGATGGCCAGGGCGCTGATGGGCTCACCCTTGTCGGCCTTCACGGGCTGGATCTTCTGGTCCGTCAGATTGCACACCCAGACACGACCATCATCCAGGCCGGCAGCCACACGGTTGCTGTTGGGCGTGGACGCCACACGGATGACCATGGCGCTTTCGTCATAGCCGATTTCCGCGGCCTGTTTGCCCAGAGGCCCCGTGGCACCGGCAAAGGGCCAGATGACCACGCCATTGGCACCGGATGTGGCCAGCATGAGCCCCTTGGCCAGGAAGGACATGCTCTTCACCTTGCCCGGATAGCCACCCATTTTCAGGTTCTTGTCATCGGCGACCCGCCAGCCGTGAAGCTGGTTTTCCTGCATGGCACTCATCAGGAATTTTCCGTCAGGGCTCCAGACCAGCCCCACATGGCTGCCAGCCCATTTCAGCACCTGCGGCTGCTGTTCGGCGATCTTGGCATACCAGAGCCAGGCACCGCCATATGTGGCCACGGCAAGTCTGCGCCCCTTGGGATCAAAAGCGATATCCGCAACGGATTTTTCGTGCGTGAACAACCGCGAAAAACCCGGGTCGGCACTGTCCCTCACATGAAGGTCCCTGCCGGCCCCAAAGGCGATCAACCGCGACTCAGGGCTGGCCGCAACAGCATCGATCCAGCGCCCTGGAATCCGGGCAATTTCGACAACTGCCTCTTTTCTGGTCCAGGCCACCCGGCCGTCATCACCCCCGGTAATGAACCCTGTGCCTCCAGGATGAAGGGCTGCGGACAGGATCACACCACTATGAGAGGATTGGGTTTCGCCGGTTTCAAAGGCGATCGAGCCGTCACCAAGGGCAAAAGCGGCCGTTCCGGACCGATCGAACAGGGCGGCAGTCACATAAGCGTCGAAAGAATGGGTCATGCTGTTTCATAGAGTGTGATGAGGCATAGGAAAACGCCCTGACTGCGAAATGGGCGACTCGCAACACTTGTTGAGAAAGGCTGACAGTAGGGGCTTTACAAGGCGCTTACGATTGGCGATGGGTGTCAGGACAGACGGACGGGCGTAGTTTCACGCGCCCTCAAAGGAAGGATTTTCTTATGGGAGCGAAGCTGGGCGGTGGCGGCGGTGGCCGTTTCAACCTCGGCCAGAACAGCGACATCAACGTCACGCCTTTCGTGGACGTTATGCTTGTTCTGCTCATTATCTTCATGGTGGCCATTCCGGCTGCGACGGTTTCCATCAAGCTCGATCTGCCGCCGGCCATTCCGCCGCCGCCGAACGCGCCCAAGCCGCCGGAGCCTACGGTCATCAACATCCAGGCCAGTGGTGGGGTGTTCATCGGTGAGGTACCGACCACGGTCGATACGCTTCCCGCTGATCTGGCCCGCAAGCTGAACAAGCCGGATCCAACCAAGGAGCGGGTCTATATCCGCGCTGACCGGACCGTGCGCTATGGCCAGTTCATGGAAGTCATGAACACACTGCAGGGCAATGGCTACTTCCAGGTCGCCCTGATCAACGAAGACCTCTAGAGGTCCCCACCAATCAGAAAAGAGCCCGCCCGGGGAAACCTGGGCGGGCTTTTTGTTGTCCTGTGATCCAGTGGTGACCGGCTCAGGCGACGCAGGCCTCAAACCCGGCCTTGAGCGCGGCCTCATCAAGATTGCGGCCAATGAAGACCATGCGGGATGACCGCGCCTCATCGGGCTTCCAGTTCCGCTGGAAATCGCCTTCGAGGATCATGTGAACCGCCTGGAAGACAAGGCGACGATCCTCGCCAGCAATATCCAGTATGCCCTTGGCCCGCAGGATGTCAGGCCCCTGAGCCTGAAGGATCCCGTTCAGCCAGGCCGTAACCCGGTTGGCATTGAGGGGACGGTCAAAAGCCAGGGATACCCCACGGATCCCGGCATCGGCCGCATGGTCGTGGTGCTGATGGCCATGATGATCATGGTCATGGTGATCATGGTCATGGTGATCATCGTGATCACAGCTGTCGTCGTGAACGTGTCCGGCCTCTCCATGGGCCGGGTTCAGGAATTCCGGCTGGAGCTCTGTAATACGGTCCAGGTCAAATCCACCCCGGCCCAGAATCATTTCCAGCGGGACGTTCGATCTTTGCGCCCGGTGGATGGGCGCGAGGGGGTTGAGCCGCCGGATCCGGGCCTCGACATCCCGCAACTGGGCCTCACTTACCAGATCGGTCTTGTTGAGGACGATCTGGTCCGCAAACGCCACCTGCTCCACAGCCTCTTTGGAATCCGTCAGTCGAAGGGGAAGATACATGGCGTCCACAACCGTGGTGACACTGTCCAGCCGGGTTCTGGCGCGCACATCGTCATCGACGAAGAAGGTCTGTGCGACCGGACCGGGGTCAGCCAGGCCGGTGGTCTCGATGATGATGGCGTCAAATCCACCCTTACGTTTCATCAGGCCAGAGAGAACCCGGATCAGGTCGCCGCGCACCGTGCAGCAGACACAGCCATTGTTCATCTCGAAGACCTCTTCGTCGGCACCGACGATCAGGTCGTTATCTATGCCGATCTCGCCGAACTCATTGACGATCACGGCGTATCGCTGGCCATGGTCCTCCGAGAGGATGCGGTTCAGCAGGGTGGTCTTTCCGGCGCCGAGATAACCGGTGAGGACGGTAACAGGGATCTTTTGGGTCATCCCAGACATGTAATGCCTCTCGGCCCCGGAGGGAACAGGGTGCGAAGCCTGAGACTTGACCCGGAGCCGGTGTTATACAATAACATTGTTGTGACGCCATCCCGTGATGGCCAGCGAGACCTTTGTGACCAGCGCCCCGGCCCCCACGCCAATTCTCGACAGGTTCAGACTTGATCGCGCCTACCTGGGTGCCGATCACAGACATAATGAGCGTCGGACCTGGATCGTTGTCGCCATCTGCACAGTTACCCTGGCGGTCCAGATCGGGGGGGGGATTGCATTCCATTCCATGGCCTTGATCGCCAATGGTCTGCATCTGTCCGCCCATATTGTCGTCCTGGTCGCCGCGGCCGCTGCCTACGGTGTTTCGAGGGCTTATGCGCAGGACCCGAGATTTGCCTTCGGAACCGGAAAGGTCGGCTATCTCGTCGGCTTCACCAATGGGATCATTCTGGGCATTACGGGCCTGTTGATCGGGTTTGAAAGCCTTCAGCGGGTCTGGAGCCCGCAGGCCGTCGCCTATGATGGGGCCCTGGAACTGGCCGCCTTTGCCCTGGCGGTAAACCTGGTCTGCGTCTGGCTGCTGAAACCCCGCACCGCCGCCGGACCGGACCCGGACGGTGACCTCAACCTCACTGCGGCACACCTGCACCTGCAAGCTGACGCCGTCGCTTCAGGACTGGCTATTCTGGGTCTGGCTGCCGGTCGGCTGTGGAATCTGGCCTGGGCCGATTCCCTGGCTGCTGTGGGGGGCGCAGTCCTTGTCTGTCAGTTCGCCTGGAGGCTCCTGCGTCGTACAGGGGCCGCCCTGCTGGATGTGACACCGTCCATGATATTGGCCGATGATATCCGCCAGTGCCTAGAGACAGATACAACCAGGGTCATCGACCTTCATCTCTGGCGCCTGGGTCCGGGTCATCACGGGGCGATCATCGTGCTGACGGCCGAAGATCCGGAGTCTCCTGATGTCTATCGGAGCCGACTGGATGACCTTCCGGAACTCAGTCACATCACAATTGAGGTCCGCACGACCACCAAGTCTTGACTGTCGCCCCCGGATCACGACTCAAGATGCGTCATGAGTCCAAAGGCCCATCGTCCCGTGCAGGTCGTACGTCCCGGTCCCAAGGGGGTTTCAGGGCGCGTGTCCCGCGCCATGGCGACCCTGTTCTGGACCCTCGCTGACAGTATCTGGACCATGGTGGCAGGCATGCAGCATGCCTTTGCCGGGGCTCGTCTCTGGCTTGGCGGTCTGCTCCCGGGACTTGTCCGGAAGCTCAGGTCCCTGCCAGACGATACGGCGGATTTTGCCATCCGCCTGGGCCTGGGGATCTTCGCAATCCGCTGGCCCCTGGTCACCCTGGCCAGCCTCGCTGGGGCCACAGCCATCGCCGGACAATGGCCATCGACCACGACATTTCCGGATCTCGGCCCGGCCCTGACAATCCGGAAAACCTCAACCCATTCCTTTCCGCCGGCATCTGCAGCGGCACGTCATTACGAAATGCCCCGTCCGGGCCCGGCGGCCCTCCAGGCCGAACTGGAGTCCCTGACCCGGGATTTTGGCGAAACGGTCGGGGTCTCCATTGTCGACACTTCGGCGAACTGGATCGTTGGCGTCAACGGCGACAGGCCCTTCCCGCAACAGAGCGTTTCTAAACTCTGGGTCGCCCTGACAACCCTCGAGGCCATCGACAGGGGGGTGTCGAGCCTGGAACAGACGGTCATCCTGACAGAGGCTGACCGCAGTGTCTTCAATCAGCCCATTTCCTACCAGATCAAGCCAGAGGGATTTCCCACCACGGTTGGCGACCTGCTGAAGCGGGCCCTGATCGGCAGCGACAATGCCGCCAATGACAAGCTGATGGGTCTTGCCGGAGGTCCGGCAGCGGTAAGGTTGCTGCTCCGGGAAAAAGGTCTGGAGGGCATTTCCCTTGCGGAGGATGAACGGCACCTTCAGGCCCATATTGCAGGGCTCACCTGGAGCCCGGACCTAGCGCCCTACGGCGCATTCAATACGGCCCGGTCACGCCTGCCACAGGACGTCCGTCAGGCCGCCCTGGATGCCTATATTGACCATCCCTATGACGGTGCAAGGCCAAACGCCATCGCCCTGGCCCTGGCCCAGCTCAAGGCGGGCAAACTGCTTTCGGAGACCTCGACCAACTGGATGCTGGATGTCATGGCAAAGGCCACCACAGGCCCGAGCCGGTTGAAGGGTGGCCTGCCAGCCGGGTGGCATATCGCGCACAAGACCGGAACAGGACAGGATTTCCGGGGCGCATCCGTTGGAATCAATGATGTCGGCCTGATCACGGCACCTGACGGCAGGACCTATGCTGTCGCTGTCCTCCTGCCAAAGACCAGAAGGCCTGTCTCTGAGCGCCTCGCCTTCATGCAGGCCGTCACCCGGGCCATTGTGGCCCAGTGGGAACCAATGCCCGATCCAGCCGGACAGAGTGGGTCAAATGAGCCCAGGTCTGCGGACTGAATCAGAGCGGATCGCGTTGACTCGGCTGAGGTGGTCTGTATAAGACCGCCCTTCTCGCTCGCGGGCCATCTCGCGGGCGTAATCCTTTTTGCACTGTATCCAAGGCGCGAATTATGTACGCGGTGATCAAGACCGGCGGAAAACAATACCGGGTTCAACCTGGTGATGTGCTGGTGGTCGAAAAGCTCGACGGCGAACCCGGTGCCAATGTGGCCTTCGGCAATGTGCTGATGCTGGGTGATGGCGAAGCCATTACCTTGGGCGAGCCCACTGTCGCCGGAGCCAGCGTCAATGCAACCCTGGTTGAAACCCGCAAGGGTGAGAAGGTGAAGATCTTCAAGAAGATCCGCCGCCAGGGCTATCGCCGCACCAAGGGACATCGTCAGACCGAAACGGTCCTGCGGGTGACGGGCATTGAAGGCGCTGGCAAGAGCGTAACCTGGGACGGCGTGGTCGACATGACCACAAAGGCCATGATGAACGCCCGCGCCCGGAACCTGACGCACGTGGTAGCGGCCCTCGAAGCTGCTGCTTCAGCACCGGTCGCTGCGGTCAAGGCTGAAGCCGCCGAAGCTGCAGCAGCCCCCGCCAAGAAAGCGGCGCCTAAGAAGGCCGCCGCCAAGAAGTCCGACGCTGAATAAGCGCTGGTCTCGTCGAATTTAGGAGGCCGATATGGCACACAAGAAATCTGGCGGTTCATCACGTAACGGTCGCGACTCAGCGGGCCGTCGCCTTGGCGTGAAGAAGTTCGGCGGCGAAGCCGTCATCTCTGGCAACATCATCGTCCGTCAGCGCGGCACGAAGTATTTCCCGGGTGACAATGTCGGCATGGGCGTTGACCACACCCTCTTCGCCACAGCCCAGGGCGCGGTGAAGTTCGTGACCAAGCGCGATGACCGCACCTATGTGAATGTCATTACGGCGGAAGCTGCAGCAAGCTAGGCGAACCTGAACTCCAGGTCCGCCGCAAGGCGGGCCCTCAAGACCTCCCGAAACGGGGAGTCCGGACCGCCGGGCTCCCCGTTTTCTTTGTCCAAGGCCCCAGTAGAGGGCCGGGAGGCTGAAATGAAACCCCTTGAGATCCAGAGCGTCATTGAGACTCCCAGCCTGCGCCTGAGACCGCCTAGGCTCAGCGATGCCGGGCACCTGGCCAAACTGCTCAATGACTTCGAAGTGGCACGGATGACCACCTCGATCCCGCACCCCTATGGCCTGGAAGATGCCGAGCAATTCCTGAAGTCGTCCGGGGAAGAGACCTTTATTGTCGAACACCAGGACCATGGCCCCATTGGAACCATCGGCTTTTCAGAGGGTGAAGGACGAAGGGCGGAACTCGGCTACTGGATTGGCAAACCCTATTGGGGCTGCGGCTTTGCCACAGAAGCAGCTCGGGGCGCCCTGGGCTGGGCTGGGTCGGTATGGAAACGTCGCCATGTGGCCGCACGTCACTTCATCGACAATCCCGCTTCAGGGGAAGTTCTCTGCAAGTCGGGGTTCCTGTACACGGGACAGGTGACGCCGTCGGTCAGCAAGGCGCGGGGCGAAATTGTCCCCTCGCGCTGGATGGTCTGGCTGGCATGACCTCTGCCCTCTCCTGTGTTATGGCCTGCGCATGAAATTTCTCGACCAGTGCAAGGTGTATATCCGTTCCGGCAATGGCGGCGGCGGTGCCGTGTCCTTTCGACGGGAAAAATACATCGAGTATGGTGGGCCCGACGGTGGCGACGGCGGCAATGGCGGCAGTATCTGGATGGAGGCTGTCGAAGGCCTGAACACCCTGATCGACTACCGCTACCAGCAGCACTTCAAGGCCGACACCGGCATACATGGCATGGGCCGCAACCGTCACGGAGCCAATGGCGAGGATATCGTCCTGAAGGTGCCGGTGGGAACCCAGGTCCTGGAAGAGGACAAGGAAACCCTGATCATCGACCTGGAGAAGGCGGGTCAGAAGATCCTGCTGGCCAAGGGCGGCAATGGCGGATGGGGCAATGATCGCTTCAAGGGCCCGATCAATCAGGCCCCCTACCACGCCAATCCAGGGCAGGAAGGCGAGGAAAAGGTCCTCTGGCTGCGCCTGAAGCTGATTGCCGATGTTGGCCTGGCCGGCCTTCCAAACGCCGGAAAATCGACCTTTCTGGCGGCTGCCAGTGCGGCCAGGCCCAAGATCGCCGATTATCCGTTCACAACCCTCGCACCCAATCTGGGTATTGTGGACCTGTCATCGGAAGAACGGTTCGTCATGGCCGATATTCCCGGCCTGATCGAAGGTGCCTCGGAAGGTGCGGGCCTTGGGGTGCGGTTCCTGGGGCACGTGGAACGGACGGCTGTGCTGATCCACCTGGTTGACTGCACCCAGACCGATGTGGTGCAGGCCTGGCAGACCGTCAGAACAGAACTTGAAGCCTATGGGGAAGAACTGGGCGACAAGGTCGAGATTGTGGCCCTGAGCAAGGTCGACGCCCTGGATCCCGATACCCTGGAAATGCAGCGTGAGGCTCTGGCAGAAGCTGTCGGCGGGCCGGTTCGCCTGGTCTCTGGCGTCTCCGGATTGGGGGTCAAGGACCTGTTGCGGGAGGCCTATGGGCTGGTGCGCTCCCGTAAGGCCAAGATTGCCGAAGAGGCCCTGGCAAGGTCAGGTCAGGCCCCGCCGGACTGGACCCCGTGAGCGAACTGGCTGCCGCAAAACGGATTGTCGTCAAGGTCGGCTCCTCCCTGCTGGTCGGCCCCGACGGTGCGCCGGATGGGGCCTGGCTGAGCGCCCTGGCGGCGGACATAGGCCGCCTGCGGGATCGCGGGCAACAGGTTCTGGTGGTGTCCTCAGGCGCGGTCGCCCTGGGCCGGAAACGGCTGTCGCTCGGCAAGCGCACCCTCACCCTGCCTGAAAAGCAGGCGGCGGCCGCTGCGGGCCAGTCAGCCCTGATGCGGGCCTGGGAACTGGCGCTTGAGCCCTTCGGGCTTTCAGCGGCACAGATCCTGCTGACCCGCGACGACACCGAAGTCCGCAGGCGATGGCTCAATGCGCGCGCCACCACGGAAACCCTGATGACCCTGGGCGTCATCCCGGTGGTCAATGAGAATGATACCGTCGTCACCGAGGAAATCCGTTACGGGGACAATGATCGCCTCGCTGCCCGGGTCGCCCAGATGATCGGTGCCGATGTGCTTGTCCTGCTGTCAGACATAGACGGGCTTTATTCCGCCGATCCACGCAGCAATCCCGATGCGGTCCACATCCCGCGCCTGACCCACCTTACGGCGGAAATTGAAGCCATGGCGGGCGGTGCCAATCAGGGCGCAGGTGTCGGAACCGGAGGCATGGCCACCAAGATCCTCGCCGCCCGGATTGCCCAGCAGGCCGGATGTGCCACCATCATAACCCTGGGATCGCGCCCGGCACCACTGGCGGCGGTCGAGGCGGGCGAGCCGGCAACCCTGATCGAGCCCGCCCTGTCAGCGAAGGCCGCCTACAAGGCCTGGATCGCCGGATCCCTGAGTCCGGCCGGTGGACTGACCATAGATGCCGGGGCGGCCCGGGCCCTCACCACGGGCAAGAGCCTGCTGCCAGCGGGGGTGCGGCGTGTCACGGGCCGGTTTGAAAAGGGTGACGCCGTCCTGGTGCAGGATGAGGCCGGGCGCGACATCGCCCGCGGCCTTGTCCGCTATGATGACACCGATGCCGCAAGGATCTGCGGCCTCAAGTCTGCGTCCATTGAACAGGTCCTGGGCTTCTCCGAGGGGCCGATGATCCACGCAGACGATCTTGCCCTGCTGTTTGAACCCCCGGTTTAGGGCGTTTCCCGCGCTGAGCCGGTATCCCCTCGGGCGGAAAATGGTCTAGTAAGGCTCATCGTGAGCATATGGCGGCGACATTGGACGACACGGGCGGAAATTTTCAGGACAGGAAGCACGCATCAGGTGCACCCTTACTGGCACTTCAGGACGGTATGGTCATACCCTATTCCGGGGACCGCTTTACCCGGGTAAGTCCTGAGCTTGCCCGGGCTTTCATGCCGGGCGATCATTTGATCGTGGTCCAGGACAGCGGCGATCTTCTGCATGTTCCAGCCAGGGTGAAGGCCCTGGCAGACCAGGCCGTAGCCGACGCCGATCAGGCCTTTCATCAGATGGCTGGGGTGACAGATTCCCAGATCACCGATTTCTTCGACCGCTTTGCTGCGGCGCTGGAAGACGATGGCGTCTGGACCCGCATCGCCGAGGCCAACAGCGCCGATGTTGCCCTTGCCCTGGAACGGGGCCGCTCGACCACGCGCCTGAGGGCAGACGCCAGCATGCGGCGGGACATGATTGCCGGATTGCGTGTCTGGCGGGACCAGACCGGCGGGCGCGGGCTGGTGCTGGAAACCATCGCCCATACGGGCTGGCAGGTCGAACAGGTCATGGCCCCCCTGGGCGTGGTCGGGTTTGTGTTCGAGGGGCGACCCAATGTCTTTGCAGATGCCACGGGGGTGATCCGTGGTGGCAATACTGTGGTCTTCCGGATCGGATCGGATGCCCTGGGCACGGCGCGCGCGATTGTGGAACACGCCCTGGACCCTGCGCTTGCCGCATCGGGCCTGCCAGCAGGGGCTGCACGGCTTGTGGTTTCTGCCGAACACGCTGCCGGGTGGGCACTTTTCAGTGACAGGCGACTGGCCCTGGCGGTGGCGCGAGGGTCCGGCCCCGCCGTGGCACAGCTCGGCGCCATTGCCCGTCAGGCCGGCACACCGGTCAGCCTGCACGGTACGGGCGGAGCCTGGATGGTCGCCGATACCAGTGCAGACAGCGACCGTTTCGCGGCGGCCGTCTATCACTCTCTCGACCGCAAGGTCTGCAATACCCTCAATGTCTGTGCCATTGTCCGGTCAAGGGTCCATGACCTCGTCCCGCGCTTCCTGACCGCCCTGAAGGAAGCTGGCGAACGAAGGTCAGGATACAGCCTGCATGTATGGGGCCTTGAGGGAGGGCTGGAAGCACCTCATGATCCGATTGCCGAGGCGGACCTCGCCATCGAGTGGGAGTGGGAAGACACACCCGAAGTCACCCTGGCAATCGTCGACGACATCGACCATGCCATCCGCCTTTTCAACCGCTACAGTCCGCAGTTTGGCGCGAGCCTGATCGCCGAGGATGCCCAGGCGCAGGCGCATTTTTTCGCCTGTCTGGACGCGCCTTTTGTCGGGGATGGGTTCACCCGGTGGATCGACGGCCAATACGCCTTGAACCGACCGGAACTTGGCCTATCCAACTGGGAAAATGGCCGCCTCTTCGCGCGGAGTGGCGTGCTGGCCGGTGATGGTGTCTACACGATCCGCGCCCGGGTTCGGCAGACTGATCACAATCTCGACCGCAACCCCGACACGGCGAAATCATTTTGACCTCCCAGGCACATCATGTGGTCAGCCGGGGTCGTTAGGCGTATTCCGCCCGCCGGCCGACCGGCGACCCTGCGGCTGGGCTTCAGCCTGGCAAGAGGCATGCGCGTGGGAATCTATGGCGGCTCCTTCAATCCTGCCCATGAGGGCCATACCCATGTGGCGGAAACCGCCCGGCGCAAGCTGGGGCTGGACAGGGTCATCTGGCTGGTCTCCCCCCAGAATCCGTTGAAACCGGCCCACGAAACGGCCAGCCAGGTCGAGCGCATGGCTGGCGCCAGGAAGTTCGCCCGGGGTCCGAACATGATCGTCTCTGACGCGGAATCCCGCATTGGCACCCGATATACGATCGATACCCTGCGCGCCCTCAAGGGTCGGTTTCCGGGGGTGCGGTTTGTCTGGCTCATGGGGGCAGACAGCCTGGCGACCTTCCATCGCTGGAAGGGTTGGACGCAGATCATGAAAGAGGCCCCCGTGGCGGTCATATCCCGCCCCTGGATTTCCCTCAGGAGCCGTTTTTCTCCTGCAGCGAAACGATTTGCTTCGGCGCGCCTGCCCATGGACCAGGCCCGCAGCCTGCCCGGTCGGCACGCACCTGCCTGGGTTTTCCTGAATGGCCCCCTGAACTTCCAGTCCTCTACGGCGCTCCGGGAAAGAATGCGATCGGGCAAGACCCGACGACGCCGAGACGGTAGCTGACCTTTTCCACAAGGTGTGCTAGGGAGAGCTTTGAGCGAGGCTATAAAGGAGCGACCCCGCTGAGCCCTGACCCTGCGCCAAGCGCGCAAACCTCCCCGGTGCCTGCCGAGGGTGATCCCAGTGCCCGCATTGCGGCCCTGGGGGAAATGATCCTGGCCCGTCTTGATGACGACCAGGCACAGGATGTTGTTTTCATAGATCTGAAGGGCAAAAGCGCCGTGGCCGACGGGCTAATCGTCGCCTCCGGTCGTTCGCATCGCCATGTGGGGGCTATTGCCGACCACCTGCTGCGCGCCCTCAAGGATCAGGGATATGGCAAGGCCCGGGTAGAAGGCCTGCCCCATTGCGACTGGGTCCTGATCGATACAGGCGACCTGATCATCCATCTTTTCCGCCCGGAAGTCCGATCCTTCTACAATATCGAGAAGATCTGGTCGGTCGACGCTTCGGCGCATATCGCCTTCAATTGAAACTGACCATCCTCGCGGTGGGTCGGCTGGCCCGGTCGCCCGAGGTCGACCTGGTCAGGACCTATGTCGAGCGCGCCACGGCAGCTGGCCGTGCCCTTGGTCTTGGCCCGGTGGACGTGATCGAGGTTGAGTCCCGCAAACCCGGCAAGGCCGCGGAAGCAGACGTCCTGCGTCCCCACCTTGCAGGGTGCCATGTCATCGTCTGCGATGAGCGGGGAACCGCATATCCCTCCAGAGCCTTTGCCGCTGAGCTGGGTCGGCTCCGGGATCAGGGTGTCCGCAGACTGGTCCTGGTCATAGGCGGGGCAGATGGCCTGGATCTCGACCTGTTCGCCAGCGCAGACGGGCGGCTGGCCTTCGGGCCACAGACCTGGCCCCATGCCCTTGCGCGGGTCATGCTCGCGGAGCAGATTTACAGGTCCGTGACGATTCTGGCGGGAGGACCCTATCATCGGGACTAAGGCGATCCTGGGTCTGAGTTGCAGCCTGGCGCTGGCAGGTTTTGCCGGTCTGGCTACCTTTGCGGTCGCCATGGACCAGCAGGGGCCACTGCTGGCGCTAAACCGCAAGGAATTGGCGATCACATCGCTTGAGGGCCGAAATCGCAGCCAACTGGCACGCCTGTTGACGGTTTTTGTCCGCTTGCGCCGGGATCCGCCACCGCCCCTTCTGGTCAGCCCGGAAGATGCAATTGCTGCCGTCCGTGCAGCCATCCTGGTCAAGGCCGTGACCCCGGAGCTCCAGAGACGTGCCAGGGTCTATGCGGCAGAGGCCCGGGATATTTCCAGGCAAAGACGCCTGGCAGCGGTCGCAAGTGCAACGGAATTCAGCGCCGAAAGCCGGGCCGCTGATGATGACGCCGCCGGCCCCGTTGCCACGGTGGCGATGATTACAGGAGAGACAGGTCAACTTGAACTGATCGCACCCAAGCGGCTTCTGTCTCCGCTGGACGGCAGGATCGTGCAGGGATTTGGCGCCGATCTGGTCACAGGTGGCAAATCCAGTGGACTGACCCTGGCATCGCAGGCCGGGGTACCGGTCTATGCGCCCGCCAGGGGACTGGTGCAGTTTTCCGGGCCGGTCAAGGGATGGGGCACCGTCATCATATTACGCCTGACGGGGGGATATCATCTGGTCCTGGCAGGGCTGGGAACCCCGGCCACAGATCCCGGCGAGGACATAATGCCGGGGTCGAAAATCGGACTGATGCCGGACGGACGGTCAGGCGCACCCCAGCTCTATCTGGAGATGCGGGCCGGATCGACACCGGTCGATCCCGCGCCATTACTGAAATCACCCGCTGGCTGACTGAAATAAATCTTGCGTCGGCGGGGCGAGTTCGCAGATGTGGGGAATACGAATCCGGCAAAATTCCGCCGCATCAGAGGTTCAGGACAAGGCTATGAAAAAGCATCTGCTGATTGGCGTTTCCGCCTTTGTCCTCGGCGCAGTCACCATGGCCTATGTCAGCCAGAGAGCTGTCGCGTCTGCCGAGCCCAAGACCAGGACCTATCACATGCTCGAGCTTTTCGGGGATGTGGTCCAGGCGGTGAAGCAGCAATATGTGTCCGAGGTCGACGACAAGAAGCTGATCGAGGCGGCCATTGACGGCATGGTCACCTCGCTGGACCCGCATTCCAACTATCTCACGGCTGAGTCCTTTAACGACATGCGGGACCAGACCCGGGGAGAATACGGCGGGCTGGGAATAGAGATCACCAGCGAGGATGGGGTCGTGAAGGTGATTTCGCCCATGGACGGAACGCCTGCCTTCAAGGCCGGGATCAAGGCCGGCGACTATATTACGGCCGTCAACAACCAGAGCATACTGGGACTCTCGGTGAGTGAGGCCGTGAAACAGATGCGGGGCAAGCCGGGGGAGTCGGTCATCCTGACCATAGCCCGACAGAAAACCGACCCCTTCGACGTCAAGCTTCTGAGGGAGGTGATCAAGACCAAGTCGGTGAATGCGCGCCCTGAAGGTGATTACGGATACCTGCGGATATCGGCCTTCAACGAAAAAACCACGGACGAAGCCGAAGCTGCCATTGCCGATCTGAAGATTAAAAATCCGAAGATGAAGGGCCTTGTTCTCGACCTCAGGAACAATCCAGGTGGCTTGCTGGATCAGGCCGTCGGGATTTCGGACCTCTTCCTTGAGGGTGGAGAAATCGTCTCGCAGCGCGGCCGCGACCCCAGGGATATCGAGCGCTACAACGCCCACCCCGGAGACGCGACAGGCGGCCTGCCGATCGTGGTCCTGATCAATTCAGGTTCAGCTTCAGCCGCCGAGATTGTCGCTGGCGCACTTCAGGACCGTAAACGTGCAGACCTTGTCGGCCTGACCAGCTTCGGCAAGGGGTCCGTACAGACCGTCATTCCCCTGAGGGGTGGCGCAGACGGCGCGCTTAAACTGACAACGGCCCGTTATTACACGCCTTCGGGCCGCTCCATCCAGAAGACCGGCATCATTCCGGATCTGGAAGTCGCCGAAACGCGCGAGCAGGCCCAGGCCATTGCCAATCGGGCCTTCCAGTTTTCCGAAGCTTCATTCAGCAACGCCCTCACGGCCGACGAAGGGAAAACCCGGGTCGGTGCGCACGAACCGGCTGAGGCACCGCCAACTGACTTCGACGTGAAGACCGGGGACTTCCAGCTGGCCCGGGCCAAGGATGTCCTGAAGTACGGGTCCGTTGCAGCAACCCCGAAGCTCCCCAAGCTGCAGGCGCGAATGGCGGAAATCGTCGGCCCGAAACCGGCTGCAAAGCCCGCACCAGCCAACAAGTAGCAACAGGCCTGACCCCGGTGGAAGATTGGATTTAGGGCTTAATTAACCATGTTGCGGGAGTGTCCTGTCTGGAGACCCGCTCATGTTTTCTAAGAAAATCCTCAACCAGCAGCCGACGCAAACTGCCCCGGGTTTCAACGCTTCGGAATTGATGAGCCGGGCGCTTTCAAATCCCTTCTTCGGGGCGGGTGGCGCTGCCGCGCTCTTCCTGACAACCGGGTTGGCGCTCATTTCCCTGCTGGGCGATCCTCATGCCGGAACACCTCAGGTACGGATTTCCCTGGCCAAGGTCGCTGCCATGGCGGCACCTCCCGGCTGGCGCGAAGCCCTGCATGCACAGTCCGCGGGCCACCAGGCCGTTACGGAAGATATCTTCCAGCTGACAGACAAGCCGCTTACCGGAGCCACGTTGGAAAACCAGGCGACGATCACACTGGGTGATTCAGGCCAGGCCGCGGCCCACGAGGCACTTCCCCAGGCCCCGATAGCCGGTTTGACGGCTGACGGCCCGGGAGGGTATCTGCCGATCATCGGCGGCGACGGTCGGACTCCAGCCCAGGCCTATGCGCGCCCCTTTACCGCCAACGGGCGTCCTAAAATCGGACTCATGATCGGGGGCCTCGGGCTCAATGCAAGCTCTACCCGTCAGGCGATCGAGCAGTTGCCGCCGGAAATTACCCTGTCCTTCGTGCCCTATGCAGAGGGACTGCAGGGCTGGATAGATCTGGCTCGCGCCAATGGTCATGAGGTTCTGCTTGAAACCCCCATGGAGCCCATGGATTATCCGGCCAATGATCCGGGTCCCTACACCCTGATGGCCAATGCCCAGAACGCCGATAACGTCCGCAAGCTGGAATGGCTGATGAGCCGTGCCACCGGCTATTTCGGGCTGACAAACTATCTCGGCTCGCGGTTCGTCAGCTCTGACGCCGGAATGGCGGCCTTTACAGGTGCCCTGCGGGGACGCGGCCTGGCCTTCATTGATGACGGGTCGGCTGTGCGTCGGGGCGGCGGTATTCCCCGCGCCTCTGCGGAACGCATCATTGATGACCAGTTGTCTGGAGCCGCCATTGACCAGCAACTTCTGGCCCTGGAAGCCGGTGCCCTGCAGAAGGGCCAGGCCTTGGGATCAGCCTTCGCCTATCCGATCACCCTGAGCCAGGTGTCAGCCTGGGCAAGGTCTGTCGAAGACAGGGGCTATCAGCTCGCGCCGGCGTCTGCCCTGACCGCACGCCGTTGAGCGATCTGTCAGGCTATCGTCCCAATGTCGGGGTCGTTCTCTTTCATGGCGATGGACAGGTATGGCTTGGTCGACGCGCAGGAACAGCCGGGCCCCATAACTGGCAGTTCCCGCAGGGAGGGGTCGATGATGGCGAAGACCTGGAAGCTGCAGCCTTTCGTGAACTGCAGGAGGAGACCGGCATCCGCTCCGCCCGTCTGCTGGGGCGGACCGCGGACTGGCTGACCTATGATTTTCCCCCGAAGCACAGGTCTTCCGGAGCCTACAAGGGATGGAAGGGTCAGAGACAGATCTGGTTTGCCTTGAGGTTTGAGGGCGAGGACCATGAGGTCGACCTGGAACAACATGGCACTCCCGAGTTTGACGCCTGGCGTTGGGGCGCACTCGAAGAGGCACCGGGCCTCGTCGTGCCGTTCAAGCGGCCAATCTATGAGATTGTTCAGCAAGCCTTTGCTCATTTCGCGCGATAATCCTGCGCACGGCCTGCAAGGCTTTCCCTGCAACCAAGCAAGGCTCTAAGGTCTGGACATGATGTCATCAAAGCCGCCGATCCTCATGGTGCATGGCGCCTTCTGCGGCGGCTGGACATTCGAACACTTCCGTCAGCCCTTCGAGCGAGCCGGGTATTCGGTGCAGTGCCCGGACCTTAAAGGTCACGAAGCCAAGGCCGGCAGGGACAGCACGGTCGGGGTTTCCATGGCCGACTATGCCGACCAGATTGCCGGGCTGTGCCGCCAGTATTCAGAGCCCCCCATTCTTATTGGTCATTCCATGGGTGGGCTTGTGGCACAGCTCGCGGCACGGCGGGTGCCGGTTCATGCCCTGGTGCTGCTTGCTCCCTCGCCGCCTTGGGGCGTCGCCGGATCCTCCATAGAAGAGGCCTCGACGGCTTTCGGCCTGCATCTTCTGGGGCCTTTCTGGATGCAGGCTGTGACGCCGGACAGAAGCCTGATGCGGAATTACAGCCTTGATCGACTGGCACCCGATGACCGGGAAAAGGTCCTGCAACGGCTGTGCCGTGAAAGTGGGCGCGCCCTTTGGGAAACCCTGAACTGGTGGCTGGACCCGTTCATGACGACAGGCCTCGGCATGGGGCCGATCAAGGCTCCAGGCCTTGTCATGGTCGGGGCCCGCGATGTCGTGCATCCCCCCATGACGGCCCGCATGACGGCCGAGCGCATTGGTGCGCAATACCTCGAATTTCCGGGCATGAGCCATTGGCTACCCGGGGAAGCTGGATGGGAGACTGTGGCAGAACAGGCCCTGGATTGGCTTGCGAAAGCCCGGACGCCAGCCTGATCGCGATGAACTGAAACGAAAAGGGCACCGAAGTCGCCTTCGATGCCCGGAACGCTGGTGTTTTCGGGGTTCAGAATTTGCGCTCGGAGTAGAGCACTTCGCCCATGCTCCATTTTTCCGACACCTCGGAACCGTCAGGCTTCTTCAACTGGAGGAAGACCAGGCCCGTGGATTCATGCTCGGTGAAATATTCCCAAGAGTTTGTAATCCGCTTGAAGTCCGTCGCCGGGACAAAGTCGTTCCGCTGCTGCTCCAGCTCGGGCTTATGCAGGAGGGAAAAAATGTTCAGGCCGACGATGATCGGCTTTTCCTGGGCGCTCGTATAGTTGATGGCGATCCGGCAGACCTCCTTGTTGGAGCCCGGCGCGAAGATGGTCAGCGTATAGGGCTTGGCCACCAGGGTCGCGGTGTAGGTCATGTCCCGCTT
The DNA here is from genome assembly GCA_903928755.1 of uncultured Alphaproteobacteria bacterium. Taxonomy (GTDB): domain Bacteria; phylum Pseudomonadota; class Alphaproteobacteria; order Caulobacterales; family Caulobacteraceae; genus Phenylobacterium. The sequence continues at coordinate 26,449 of CAIYSH010000158.1, forward strand.
GTTCTTCTTGTAGCCCATGGCGGGCGTCGCAAGCTTGTCCAGGTCGCCGCCGCGAACCAGCGGCACACAGATATTGTTGATCACCGAAATGATCTGCCCGACCTCACCGTCTGTGGGAACCGTATATTCCTTCTGGGGAACAACGGGGGCTGCTTCCGGGATCAGGATGTCAGCCGTTGCCGGGGCGGCGGCAGGGGCCGCAGGCGCCGGAGCCGCAGGATCTGCTGGCGGGGCAGAGGATTGAGCCGAAGCAGCGAAGGCTGCGCTGGCGGCGAGGAGAAATGTAGCAAATGCTGAGCGCATGACGGTTCCCTGACTATCTTTCTATCACACTCAAAGTTTCCGTCCCTCGCAAGGCCCTTAGCGCGACTTTACGGCAAAGACGTGACGCGGGCTTAAACTTCAGTCGCCCGTTCCGCTAAAATAGTCAGACCTGCGGGGGTTACGTCGGCAAACCCGCCCTGGACTTCGTAGGTCGTGGAGGATCCACCGGAAAACACCCGGACGGGACCTTCCCTGAGTGCTGTCATGAAGGGGGCATGACCCGGCAGAACGCCGAAGTCGCCCTCTGCACCGGGCGCATCCACCTGGTCGACCTCTCCGGAAAACAGCTCGCGTTCCGGAGAGACCAGGGAGAAGTGAAGCTTTGCGGCCATCAGGCTCAGGCTTCCGAAGCCAGTTGCTCGGCCTTGGCCACAGCGTCCTCAATCGTGCCGACATTGTAGAAGGCCGCTTCCGGGAGGTGATCGTATTCACCGTCCACCACCGCCTTGAACGAGCGGATGGTGTCTTCCAGGCTGACGAAAATGCCGGGCATGTTGGTGAACTGCTCGGCCACGTGGAAGGGCTGGGACAGGAACTTGGAGATCTTCCGGGCCCGGGAAACGGTGAGCTTGTCCTCTTCGGAAAGCTCATCCATGCCCAGAATGGCGATGATGTCCTTCAGGGCCTTGTAGGCCTGCAGGGTTTCCTGGACGCGCCGGGCGACCTGATAATGTTCCTCACCGATCACCAGGGGGTCCATGATCCGCGAGGTGGAGTCCAGCGGGTCCACGGCGGGGAAGATGGCCTGGGCGGCGATATCGCGGCTCAACACCGTCGTCGCATCCAGGTGGGCAAAGGAAGTGGCGGGGGCCGGGTCGGTCAGGTCGTCGGCGGGCACATAGATGGCCTGAACCGAGGTGATGGACCCCTTGGAGGTCGAGGTGATCCGCTCCTGCAGATTGCCCATCTCGGTTGCCAGGGTCGGCTGATAGCCCACGGCCGACGGAATACGACCCAGCAGGGCGGACACTTCCGAGCCCGCCTGGGTAAAGCGGAAGATGTTGTCGATGAACAGAAGGACGTCCTTGCCTTCCTGGTCGCGGAAATATTCCGCCTGGGCCAGGCCGGTGAGGGCCACCCGGGCGCGGGCACCCGGAGGTTCATTCATCTGGCCATAGACCAGGGTGCACTTGGAGCCTTCGGTCGAACCGTTGTTTTCCCGGGGATCGACGTTCACGTTGGACTCGATCATTTCGTGGTAGAGGTCGTTGCCTTCGCGGGTGCGTTCACCCACCCCGGCCAGAACCGAATAACCGCCGTAGGCCTTGGCGATGTTGTTGATCAGTTCCTGCATGGTCACGGTCTTGCCGACGCCTGCGCCGCCGAACAGACCGATCTTGCCACCCTTCGTATAGGGGCAAAGCAGGTCGACAACCTTGATGCCGGTGACCAGAACTTCAGCCGAGGTGGACTGCTCGGAGAAGGACGGCGCTTCACGGTGGATCGGGCTGGTGAAGGTGGTTGCAATCGGACCCGCCTCGTCGATCGGCTCACCGATGACGTTCATGATCCGGCCAAGCGTGGCTGGGCCAACCGGGACCGTGATACCGGCACCGGTATCGAACACGTCCTGACCGCGGGTCAGACCCTCTGTCGTGTCCATGGCGATGGTGCGGACCGTATTTTCACCGAGATGCTGGGCGACCTCCAGGACCAGACGGAAGGGCTTGCCAGTCCGCTGATCGGTATTGGAAGTTTCCAGGGCGTTCATGATCGAGGGCAGATGGCCGACGAATTCCACGTCGACGACAGCGCCGATGACCTGGACGATCCGGCCTGTTGCAACAGCCTTGGGCGCGGAGGCAGCGGGCTTCGGGGCCGCTGCCGCCTTGGCAGCGGGGGCCTTTGCGGGCGCGGATTTGGTGGCCGGAGCTTTAGCAGCCGGTTTCTTGGCGGGGGCCTTCGGGGTCGTAGCCATGGGTTCGGACTCTTTCGGTTAGAGCGCTTCGGCGCCGGAGATGATCTCGATCAGCTCCTTGGTGATCTGCGCCTGGCGGGTACGGTTTTTCAGCAAATTCAGAGCGGCGATCATATCGCCTGCAGCACGGGTGGCATTGTCCATGGCCGACATCTGGGCGGCGAAGAAGCCGGCCTGATTTTCCAGCATGGCAGACAGGACCTGGACGTTGAGATTACGCGGCAGAAGGGTCTCCAGAATGGCCTCTGCATCGGGCTCGTATTCATAGCTGGCCCCCTGCAGGTCCACAGCTCCTGACCCACTGACAACGGCCGGGATCATCTGCTGGAAGGTCGGGGTCTGGGTGACCACCGACTTGAACTTGGAATAGGTCAGGGAGACCACGTCGACCTCGCCGGCCTCGAACATGGCGGCAACCTTCTGGCCAACGGATTCAGCGACAGCCAGAGAGGGGGTTGCCCCGGTCTCGAAACTCTCGACGATCCGGTCACCATAAAGACGCTTCAACTGGTCTCGGGCCTTCTTGCCCAGGGTGATGATCTTCACGTCCTTGCCCTCGGCAAGGAGGGTGGCAATCCGCTCCCGCGCCATGCGGACGATGGACGAATTGAACCCGCCAGCCAGACCGCGGTCCGCGGTGGCGACGATGATCAGCTGCTTGATGTCCTGTCCGGTTCCGACCAGGAGCCTGGGGGCCCCATCGCCGGACACGCCCGCTGCCAGGTTGGCAATGACGGAGGCCATGCGTTCGGCATAGGGACGGGCATTCTGCGCAGCCTGTTGCGCGCGTCGCAGCTTTGCGGCAGCGACCATCTGCAGCGCCTTCGTGATCTTTTGCGTGGATTCCACGCTCTTGATCCGATTGCGCATTTCCTTGAGGCTGGCCATCTCCTGAAAACTCCGCCGTTTCTTTAGGCGAAGGTCGAGGTGAAGGCAGCCAGGGCACTCTTTAGCTGATCCTCGAGGGGGCCGCTGAGCGCCTTTTCAGTCCGGATGGCATCCAGAAGCTTCTGATGCTTGCCGTGCAGGAAGGACAGGAGTTCGGCCTCATAGCGACCGACCTGGGCCGTGGCGATACCATCAAGATAGCCCCGGGTTCCCGCATAGATCACCGCAACCTGTTCTTCGACAGTCTGAGGCGAATACTGGGGCTGCTTGAGAAGCTCGGTCAGGCGTTCACCGCGGGCAAGCTGCCTCTGGGTCGTGACATCAAGGTCAGAGCCGAACTTCGCGAAGGCGGCCAGTTCGCGATACTGGGCGAGTTCGCCCTTGATCGGACCGGCTGCGGTCTTCATGGCCTTGATCTGGGCTGACGAGCCCACCCGACTGACGCTGATGCCGACGTTCACGGCCGGGCGGATACCCTGGAAGAACAGGTCTGTCTCGAGGAAGATCTGGCCATCGGTGATCGAAATCACGTTGGTCGGAATATAGGCAGAAACGTCGTTGGCCTGGGTCTCGATGATCGGCAGGGCCGTCAGTGAGCCTGAGCCATTGTCCTCATTGAGCTTGGCGGCGCGCTCCAGCAGGCGGGAATGCAGGTAGAAAACGTCGCCAGGATAGGCTTCCCGGCCCGGCGGGCGGCGCAGCAGAAGCGACATCTGACGATAGGCGACGGCCTGCTTCGAAAGGTCGTCATAGATGATGACGGCATGCATGCCATTATCGCGGAACCATTCCCCCATGGCACAGCCGGCAAACGGGGCCAGAAACTGCAGAGGGGCGGGCTCGGAGGCCGTCGCGGCCACGACGATGGTGTATTCCAGTGCGCCCCGCTCTTCGAGGGTCTTGACGATCTGGGCGACCGTGGAGCGCTTCTGGCCGATGGCCACATAGATGCAATAGAGCTTGGCGCTCTCGTCATCGCCAGCATTGATCGATTTCTGGTTCAGGATCGTATCAATCGCCACAGCGGTCTTGCCGGTCTGACGGTCGCCAATGATCAGTTCGCGCTGGCCACGCCCGACGGGGATCAGGGTATCGATGGCCTTGAGGCCGGTCTGCACAGGCTCATGCACCGACTTGCGGGGAATAATGCCGGGAGCCTTCACGTCGACCCGGCGGCGCTCGGCCACATTGGTGATGGGCCCCTTGCCGTCAATGGGTTCGCCCAGCGGGTTCACAACCCGGCCCAGAAGACCACGACCGACCGGAACGTCCACGATTTCCGAAAGTCGACGGACCTCGTCGCCTTCGGAAATGGCGCGGTCTTCACCGAAAATCACGACGCCGACATTGTCCCGCTCCAGGTTCAGGGCCATGCCCTTGACCCCGGCCTTGGGGAATTCGACCATTTCGCCGGACTGGACGTTATCGAGCCCGAAGACCCGGGCGATACCGTCGCCGACTGACAGAACCTGTCCCACATCGGAGACATCTGCTTCGGCGCCGAAATTGGCGATTTGCGATTTGAGGATGGCCGAAATTTCGGCGGCGCGGATGTCCATGGCTTACGCTCTCTTGAGGGCGAACTTGAGGGAATCGAGCTTCGATCGAAGTGAAGCATCGAACAGTCGGGAACCGACCCGCACCTTGATGCCGCCCAGAATGGACGGATCGATGCGGGTCTCAATTTCAGGATCGCGGCCAAGCGCTGTGCGCAGGGCTGATGCCACGCCCTTGCTCTGGGCCGCCGTCAGGGCCACCGCAGTCGTCACATGGGCCGAAACCACACCGCGCGCCCTGGCTGACAGCGACTCATAGGCCGAAATCACATCGCCAAGTATGGCCGCACGACCGTTGGCAGCGAGAAGTCCCAGGAATTTACGGGTCGTAGGTGTCAGCCCTGCCTTGTCGGAGAGGGCCAGCAAAGCCCTGCCCTTATCGGCCGCACTGAAGGCTGGGGACGCCAGAAGTGTCTGGAAATCCTTGGATTCACTACGCATTTTCTTCAACGACTTGAGATCGGCCTCAACCTTGGCCACGATCTTTTCGTCGGTCGCAAGGTCGAAAAGGGCCTGTGCGTATCTGCCGCCCACATTCGAAGTCTGGGAATCGTCCGCCACTTATTTGTCCGCCCGGTGCGTGTCTGCGGCCGTTGGAAAGAAACCTTTCCGACAACCTAAAGGCTTGAAAGTGCTTGGAAATGCACAACGACGGCAAAGAGCGTTAAACCCCCTCGTCGTAAGCCGCGCGCCTGATAGCACGCGATTTTCGGCGCCGCAACCAAGGGCGGCCTCTTATGATGTCACCCGGAGCGATCAGTTACCCCCTCCGGGGGGTTCAGGCGGCGATATATGGCGGAAAAGTCGGCCGCCATTTGACCGGACGCATTGAGAAGTCGGGCCTGCACAAACACCAGGGTCCGCGTGGTCCGGATGATCGACGCTTCGACGGCAACTGAGTCGCCGGACGCGATCCCGACGCCGTATTCAATGGCAAGCGATGTGGACACGGCATCTGGGCCAGCCATCTCGTCCAGGACGGGCTGAACAAGCATGGCGGCGGCGGCAGGATGGTCGGGAAAGACGACCGGGCCGAAAAGGGTGGGACTGAAGGCTGGCATTGCAGGGCGGGGTCTTGCGCCTTCGTGCACAAAAAGAAAAGGGCACCGCTCTCGCGGTGCCCCAAGTGGCAGGACCGTAGGAATGCTGGGAGGCAAGTACCTACTTCTTGGCGACCTGCGTCGTGATGGCCGCGTTACAGACGGCAAGCTTGTCAGCGGCGAAACTGCTGCGGACATTGCCATAGCTGATCAGGAGCCCAGCTTTTCTGGCGATGGTCTTGCAGGCGCCGGTGGTGAAGGTTTCGCTCGACGGTGATTCCGTCGTGCAGGTATCGGCTTCGCAGACGAACATGGCTCCACCAGCGATGAACTTTGTCGCGGCGGGCACCGGGTTCTGAAGCTTGGCTACAACGACCTCATCGGCCAGAGCCGGGGCGGCGAAGGATATGGTGACAAGCGCCATGGTGGCGGCAAGCAGGGTTTGGAGCTTCATTGAGCCCTCCAGCGTTTCGGGGAGAATCAGCCCGCCTCAGGACCGGCCCGGTCATCGTCATTTTCTCGCCGCGGGTATCCCCACCCGTGACGCGACGGCAACTAAGCATCGCTAAGATAACACTGCTCAGATCGACTGCAATGCGTAAAATCAAAGTTGCGTCATGCAAAAATGTTTAAGGGGGCGTGACGGGCCCGAATTGTTCATTTCTCGTTAACGCTATCACGCCTTTGGTAAGCAGCGATCCATCTCTGCCACAAGGCGCGGAGAGCGCAGGCCCAGGAAGATGACATGGCTACCCCCCCGCGGAGCGGCGGCCGCCAATCCGCGGCACCCAGAACCTTTCTACAGACCCTGGCCTACGGGATCGTCCTGCTGGGCGTCTGGGGACTGATCTTCCTGGCGGCCTTCTTTGCGGTCTTCGCGATTGATCTGCCCGACACAAATGGACTCTACGCGGTCAAGCGGCAGCCCTCGGTCTCCTATCTGGACCGGTCCGGGGCCCTGGTAGGAGTGCGGGGCAGTCAGTTTGCCCCGCCTGTAAATCTTGATAGCCTTCCCAGGTATGTGCCTGCGGCCTTTGTCTCCATCGAGGACCGGTGGTTTTACTGGCACTTCGGGTTCAATCCCTGGGGCATTGTCCGGAGCCAGATCTACAACCTCTCCCATCGCGGAGGGCCCCTGCGCGGTGGCTCGACCATTACCCAGCAACTGGCGCGGAATCTTTTCCTGACACCGAACCAGAATTACCGCCGGAAGGTGCAGGAGCTGATTCTGGCCGTCTGGCTGGAGACAAAGTTCAGCAAGAAGGAAATCCTGGCCCTCTATCTCAACAGGGTCAATTTCGGCTCGGGTGCTTACGGCATCGAGGCCGCTGCCCAGCGCTATTTCGGCAAGCCCGCAAGCCAGCTGACCATTGGCGAGAGTGCCCTGCTGGCCGGGATGATGAAGGGCCCGTCCCGATACAATCCCGTGGCATCCCCGGACCGGGCAGCCCGGCGCGCGACGGTCGTCCTGAACGAAATGGTCCGGATCGGGGCCATTACCGGAAAGGAACGTGACGAGGCCTTCAGGACCCCGGTCAAGGTCAATCCGGTCTGGGACAGCCAGCGCGCCCAGTATTTTACAGACTGGGTGGACGACAAGGTCCGCAGCCTTGTCGGGGAACCCACGGAAGATCTGGTCGTCGAAACGACGCTGGATCTGCCGATACAGATTGCCGCGGAACAGGCCCTCCTGCGGGGCGTCGAGGCGGCACGATCACAGGGTGTTCAGCAGGGTGCCTTGATTGCCATGGATGGCGAAGGCCGGGTCAGGGCCTATATCGGTGGCGAACGGTATGCCGACAGCCAGTTCGACAGGGTCACCCAGGCCAGGCGACAGGCAGGCTCGGCGTTCAAGCCCTTTGTCTACCTCACGGCCATGGAACAGGGTCAGCTGCCGACCACCCAGACGGTCGACGAACCCCTGAAAATCGGGTCCTGGGAGCCCAAGAACTATACCGGAAAATATCTGGGGCCCATGGATCTGCAGACGGCCCTGGCGCAATCGATCAATACCGTCGCCGCAAGGCTGGCAAATGAGGTCGGCACGGCAAATGTCGCCGCCACCGCCCGTCGTCTGGGGATAAGCTCACATATCCAGCTGGATCCTTCCATGGCGCTGGGGGCCGTCGAAGTCAGCCCGCTTGAAATGGCACAGGCCTATGCCCCGTTTGCCAATGGCGGGTTTTTCACCAGAGCCTACGGCATTGAACGGATCCGGACGGCAGCCGGCAAGGTCCTCTATGACCACAGTCTTGAAAAGCCGGATCGGGCCCCCGTGATCGGGACCCCTGCCCTTCAGTACATGAACCAGATGTTGCGTCAGGTGGTCACGTCCGGGACAGGAACCCGCGCCAGGATCAAGGGATACGACATTGGCGGAAAAACGGGCACCACCAGCGACTACAGGGACGCCTGGTTTGTTGGATATACCGGTGGCTTCGTTTCGGCGGTCTGGCTTGGCCGGGATGACAATACGCCGATGAAGCGTGTGGCGGGCGGCGGGGCCCCAACCGCCATCTGGCGGGAATTCATGGGGGCCGCCCTGCCGCGCCTGAATGTCCAGGTCATTCCCGGGGGACTGGTCGAGCCACCAATGCCCGAATCCGCTGGAGCAGATCCGATCGGTGACCTGCTGACCCCATCCGAAACGGGCCAGAAGCCGGAGCCCTCTGAACGGATCCGTCAGGGTGAGAAGGGCAAGGCGGAGGAAATCCCCTATTAGACCCGACTGCCGGACGTTGAGCCGATCGCATGCAGTCGTGCGCCCTCCGCCTTCAGCCAGTCTCGGTGGGGGCCGATATCGCCAATGAGGCGATCAACATGCGCCCAGAACCGGGGGCCATGATTCAGTTCCAGCAGATGGGCGCATTCATGGGCAGCGACATAATCCGCCACCCTGCGAGGTGCGAGGGCCAGCCTCCAGGAATACCGGATGGCAGCAGGTTTACCCGGTGCCGAAGACCGGCATGACCCCCATCGCCCCTTGGCGTCCATCATGGTGACGGTCGGCAGACGGACATTCAGCGCCCGACAGTGGGCCTCGGTCATGGCTGTGAAAGCGCTCAGGGCTTCCCGCTTGATGATGCGAATGACCGCCCTGGCAAAGACCTCACCCTCTCCGCGCCCGGCGATTTTCAGCGCCCCGGTCGAAGCCTCCCGGATCAGCCGCATGGGGTGGTCGGCTGACTCCAGCACGCAGGTCACATCAAACAGGCTGAGGGTCGTCCCGGGCGTCAGGGGTTGGGCTCCCGGCAATTCCGCGATCCGCTGGGCAATCCAGTCGGCACGAGACCGGGCAAAGGCCGCCGCTTCGGCCAGATGTCTTGGCGAAGGTGCTGTGGCAATCACTTCACGGCGTGTGCGGTCCAGGCGCAGGGACACCCGCCTGGCCCTTTGGTGAACCTTGAGCCGCACCACGGCACCGGCGACGTCCAGGCAGTCTCCATCAGACAGGGGGCGAGCAAACAGGGCCATGATGCGAATTTGATCCGGTTGCCCGGGAATGGAAACCCAATTCTGCGGCCGTCGCCGCCGTCAAGAGGGACAAGCCCCTAGGCCATCACCCTGGTCTTTTGAAAACCGGCTTCGCTGTCACGGATGAACTGCCGGACCCTCGGATAGATTTCCTCACGGAACCTGCGGCCGTTGAAGACGCCATAATGGCCCACATGTGGCTGCACATGGTCTTCCTTGTATTCCGCAGGCAGCGAGGAACACAGCCCGTGCGCGGCCTGGGTCTGTCCGATGCCGGAAATGTCATCATTCTCGCCCTCGACCGTCAGCAGGCCGATATCGGTAATGACCTCAGGGCGGACAGCCCGTCCGCGGTGAACCAGTTCACCCTTGGGGAGCAGGTATTGCTGGAACACATAGTCGATGGTCTGCAGGTAGAACTCTTCCGGCAGGTCCAGGACAGAGAGATATTCGTCGTAAAATCGCAGATGCTCATCGGCAGAGTCACCGTCCCCGGCCATAAGGTCCTGGAGATATTGCAGATGGGCTTCCTTGTGACGCTCCATGTTCATGGACATGAAGGAATAGAGCTGCACAAACCCCGGATAGACCCGTCGACCCATGCCCGGATAGGGCGGCGGCACGGTGTCGATCATGGTGGACTTGAACCAGGCGAAGGGCTTTTCCTCAGCCAGTTTGTTGGTCACGGTCGGAGACAGTCGGGCGTCAATCGGTGATCCCATGAAGGTCATGGTTCCGGGGCGGCTGTCCTCGCCATCTTCAGCCATGAGCGCCGCAGCGGCGAGAACCGCCGGCCCCGGCTGGCAGACAGCCACAACATGAGGCCGCGGCCCCAGATAGCGCAGCATCTGACGGACATGATCAATATAGTCATGGAAGTCGAACGGGCCCTCCACCAGGGGGACCTCGCGGGCATTCGACCAGTCGCTGACATAGACTTCATGATCCTGCAGGAACGCCTCGACCGTACCGCGCAGCAGGGTGGCATAGTGACCCGACAGAGGTGCGACGATCAGGACTGCAGGTTCAAGTTCGCGACGGCCAGCCTTGCGCAGGTCGGCCATGTCACGCTGGAAATGGATGAGTTTGACCCAGGGGCTCGACCAGACCTCGGTCCGGCGAACCCGCACGGGGTGACCGTCCACCATGATGCTGTCTATGCCCCATTCCGGGCGTCCATAGCGGCGGGTGAGATTGGAAAAGAGATCCGAGGTGGCAAACATGCGCCGGCCCAGTGCGGAATCCCGGGCAGGGTTGAGGGGCGAGTTCCAGAATTCCCGGTTGGCGCGCGCCGCATACCTCAGCGGCGTCGACGCGTAATAGCCAGCTTCATACAGGGTGTAGAGCATGATCTGAACGTCCTCTTGTGCGGTGCAGCATAACACCGGCACCCTTAAGAAAGTCCAGCTCCTTCGAGGGTCCGGCTACTGCATGGCCTGAGAAATCTGCAAGGCGACCTCCTCGGGGCCGATTCCGAACGGCAGGACCTTGGCAAACCGACCCTTGGGGTCCATCAGGTAGGTCGCCGTCGAATGATTGACGAGATAGTCGGACCCGGTGCCGCTTTTCTCGAAAAACACCCTGTATCGCCTGGCGGCCACGGCAACCTGTTCGGGGGTCCCCGTCAGACCGAGGGTGCCCTTCGGAAAGGATGCATTATCCAGATAGGCCCTCAGAGCCTCCGGTTTGTCCCGCTCAGGATCCACGGAAATGAAGATGACCTGGAAATCCTTGGCCCTGGGCCCCAGAAGCGCCTGCGCCTGCCCCAGAACCCCCATGGTGGTCGGGCAGACATCCGGACAATAGGTGAACCCGAAGAAGACGGCCGACCATTTGCCTTTGAGGACGTCCTGGCTCACGGTCTGTCCCGTCTGATCCACCAGGACGAAGTCGCCGCCCGGGCCAGGCGACCTGGGGGGATCAAAGATCCCGCGACTTGCCCCAAGCCCCACAAGGCCGCCCACACCGATCAGGCAGGCCAGCAGAAGAATCAGATTTCGGCGGATCATGAAAAGAGCCTCGTCAGGCAGGGCAAGTTAGGCGATGATTTAGGTCCATGGCGTCAGAACCCAATTCACCACCGCCGGGGTCTGTGGGCCTCGATA